>JBOHED010000166.1:0-6571 GCA_050700915.1 Actinopolymorphaceae bacterium
GCAGCGCCTCGTCCAGGTGATGCGCGCGGGCGTGGCGATCGACCAGGTCCCACAGTGCCCACAGGGCGGCGAAACGATCGTCGGGACCGATCCGGCGGTCGGCCGCCGCGGTCAGAACCTGCGCATCCCGGTCGTCGCGGGGGAGGGTCGCCACCACCTAGGAAGCCCGACCATGATCAAGAGGCAGAAGACAGGCCAATTCGCCAAGGAAATGCCGGCAAAGTGCCTCATGAACGGCCGGCAGCCAACGCCTGCCCCTCCACCATCGAGATTCCGCGAAACCCTTGTCGATTCGTTCGTACGGCGTTCGTGTAGAGGGTGACAGGCCGGCTCGACGGACCGGCCCGATGGCAACCAAGAGACGGAGCGGACGCCATGACGAGATACCTGCTCAGCATCTACCAGCCCGACGGGGACCCGCCGCCGCCCGAGTTCCTCGAGCCGATCATGCGGGACATCGAGGCCGTGCAGGCGGAGCTCCGGGCGGCCGGCGCCTGGGTGTTCTCCGGCGGGCTGCACCCTCCGAGCACGGCGACCGTGGTGCGGCTCGGGGAGAACGACGTGGTGACCACCGACGGCCCGTACACCGAGGGCAAGGAGCACATCGGCGGGTTCACGGTCATCGAGGCACCCGATCTCGATGCCGCCCTGGAATGGGGCCGCAAGTTCGCCCGGGCGGTCACCCTTCCGATCGAGGTCAGGCCGATGGAGTACGGAACCTGTGGCTGACCGTCCGCCACCAGCTGCCCGACCGGCCGGGTCCGACGCGGAGATCGCGCGTGTCTTCCGCGAGGAACACGGCCGCGCGGTCGCCGTCCTGGTCCGCGTCTTCGGTGACATCGACGTCGCCGAGGAGGCGGTCCAGGACGCGTTCGCCGCGGCGGTCCAACGCTGGCCGGACAGCGGGCTCCCACCGAGCCCGGCGGGTTGGATCATCACCACGGCCCGCAACCGGGCGATCGACCGGCTCCGGCGGGAAGCGTCCCGCGAGGACCGGCACGCCCAGGCGGCCCTTCTCAACGCCCAGGACGACCCCGCCGCGACAGCCGAGGAGGGACCCGTGCGTGACGACCGGCTGCGGCTGATCTTCACTTGCTGCCACCCGGCACTCGCCACCAGCGTCCAGGTGGCGTTGACACTCCGGCTCCTGGGCGGCCTCACGACCACGGAGATCGCGCGGGCGTTCCTCGTCGCCGAGCCGACCATGGCCCAGCGGCTGGTCCGCGCCAAGGGCAAGATCCGGGACGCGAAGATCCCGTACCGCGTCCCTCGTGATGCCGACCTCCCCGACCGGCTGCGGTCGGTCCTCGCCGTCGTCTATCTCATCTTCAACGAGGGCTACACCGCGAGCTCGGGCGACCGCCTTGTCCGTGCGGACCTCTGCGGCGAGGCCATCCGGCTCGGCCGGCTGCTGGCCGACCTCATGCCCGACGAACCCGAGGTCATCGGCCTGCTCGCCCTGATGCTGCTCATCGAGTCGCGGCGGGCCACCCGCACCACCGCCGACGGGGATCTCGTCCTGCTCGCCGACCAGGACCGCGGACGCTGGGACCACGCACTCCGCACCGAAGGCCAGTCGCTCGTACGACAGTGCCTGCGGCGCAACCAGCCCGGCCCGTACCAGATCCAGGCAGCGATCAACGCCGTACACAGCGACGCCGCCACCGCGGAGGCCACGGACTGGACCCAGATCCTTCAGCTGTACGACCAACTGCTGGCGCTGACCCCGACTCCGGTCGTCGCTCTCCACCGCGCCGTCGCGGTCGCCGAGGTCGACGGCCCCGCGGCCGCACTCGCCCTGGTCGACGGCCTCGATCTCCAGCGCCACCACATCTTCCACGCGATTCGCGCCGATCTCCTCCGGCGGCTGGGGCGCGACGGCGAGGCGGTGCGGGCGTACGACGCGGCGATCGCCCACACCCAGAACGCCGCTGAGCGCGCATTCCTGCACCGCAGCCGGGACGCCCTCACCTGAGCCGCGCCTCCTTCGCGCCACCCGAGCGTCGCGCCTTCTTCGGCGTCGTACCTCCTTGGCGTGGGGTATGAAGGGGAGGAGGGGGTGGCCGATGCCTGGCGTGCAGAAACCGGCAGAGGACCCGGCCGAACGCATTCGCGAGATCGAGGCGATGTTGGCCGCGATCACGGCGTTCGAGGTCACGATGCTCGATATGTCCGGACGTATCGTCACCTGGAGCGCCGGTGGAGAGGCGCTGACCGGTTACAGGGCCGCTGAGGTCCTCGGCCAACCGGCGTCGATGTTCTACGCCGAGGAGGACCGGCCCGCGATCGAGCGCCAGCTACGGACCGCGCAGGACGTCGGCCGGTCGGAATTCCAGGGGTGGCGTTGGCGCAAGGACGGCGACAAGTACTGGGCCGGTGTGGTTCTCGCGCCCGTTCGTCGCGACACAGGTGAATTGACCGGCTTCGTCTCCGTCACCCGTGACGAGACCGAACGCCGTGACATCGAAGAACGCCAACAGCGCCAGCGGGACGAGATCCTCGAGCTGTCGACGCCGGTGGTCCAGGTCTGGGACGACGTACTCGTCCTCCCGATCATCGGCACCCTCGACTCCCGCCGCGCAGCACGGTTGACCGAGGGCCTCCTGGCCACGATCGCCGAGACCCAGGCAAAGATCATCATCCTGGAGGTCACCGGCGTCCCCACGATCGACTCGCTCCTCGCCCAGCACCTGCTCAACACGGTGCGCGCGGTTGCCCTGATGGGCACCGTGAGCATCCTGAGCGGCGTACGCGCCGAGGTGGCGCAGTCGATGGTGAACCTAGGAGTCGACCTCGGGCAGCTTCGGTCGCGCTCGACCCTGCGGGACGCGCTGCAGTTGGCGTTGCGGTTGCTGCACGATCAGCCGAGTACGCCCGGCAGCGGTCGATCCGCTGACTCGGAGGTCGAAACGGTCGGCCTCGGGCACGGCCGGCAACCCTCGGCCTGGCCGGGAGGCGTCTGACCTCATCGTGGCGAATCCTCAACCTCCACCCTCCTCATGGCGGTGACTCGTCGGCCGCCACCCTCCTCATAGCCGAGACGTAGCGATCGGTCACCCACCCCTGGATTCGCCGGATCACCGGATCAGCGAGGCGGCTCCACCGGTTCGCCGGACGGGAGAACGCCGTCACGTCCAGCACCACCGAACCGTCGCCTCGCCGCGAGACCACGAAGGACTCCTCGCCCGACTCGGGGTGACCGGTCAGGGTGCCGTAGGCGAACCCGCGCCGATCGTCCTCCGTGACGACGTAGGTCACCCGGCAGGGTGCCACGACCCCGACCTTGCCGACGCCGAACACCACGGCCACGACCGCATCGGGTTCCGCGACCGGGTGGCTCGGATGGACGACCAGCCCGGCACCACGATGCAGCTGCCAGGACAGCACCGCCAGGGAACATCGCTCGAAGACGTCATCGCCGTGCCCCAGGTGGGCCGTACGAACGACGTGGCGATACCCGGCGGGTAGCTCGCCCGCGGTGGCGGCCACATCTGGATAGGTCAGCTCGGCGTGGACCAGTGCCGAGAGGGGTGGGACGCGCAACATGACGAACACCTCACCAGTGTCGCCGCATAGGGTTCGGCGCATGGCATCTCTGGTACGCCACATCACCATCGACTGCGCCGACGCCTACCGACTGGCTTCGTTCTGGGCCGAGGTCCTCGAGAGTGCGGTCTCCGACGAAGACCAGCCGGGCGACCCTGAGGCGCTGGTCTCCTCGAACGGGGCGGCCCTGTTGTTCGTCACCGTCCCCGAACGCAAGTCGGCCAAGAACCGGGTGCACCTGGATCTCGAGCCGCACGACCGCAGCCGCGACGAGGAAGTGGAACGTCTCCTTGCCCTTGGTGCCACCCTTGTCGCCGACCACCGCGTGCCGGACGGCAGGGGATGGGTGACGCTCGCCGACATCGAGGGGAACGAGTTCTGCGTCGAGCGCAGCACGGCCGAGCGGGCGGGTTGATCCGGTCGTACCCGTGGAGTTCCGTCAGGGGTTCATCCCGGCCTGCTCCCCGGGCCACTCCCGACACCACGCAGGTACGCCCAGGGCCTGCGGAACCTCACCAGCGCGATGATCAGGGCGAGGGCAAGGACAGCCGCTCCGCCATCGGTCACCAGGGAGGGCAGGAGCCCCGCCGCACCGAACCGCGCATGAGTGACCTCGAACACCTCCGGCGGGATCGCGACAAGTCCCGCGGCCTGGGTGACATTCACGGCGATGGCGCTCCAGTAGACCCATGCCCGTCCACTACGAGCGAACAGGCGACGGTCAGATTCTGCAACGGTCGGGTCCAGGGACTGTGCTTCCCGACGTCCTGGCGCTTCCCGACGTCCTGGCCGGCTTCATCGGAGGTAGCCATCCTGGGCGACGTTATCGAGTCGTCGCTCCCACGCCTTCAGGGATGACCCGGACCCGACCCGGTCGGGTCGCCGGACCGTACGAGGGCATACCAAGCCGCGATCGACCGCTTGTAGCCGTCCGGCATGCTCAGGCCGGGCACCTCCAGCTCGGTGAACAGCCCGATCTGCTGATGCTCGGGTGAGAGGACCGGAGCCGAGCCACCCTGCACGACGCAGCCGTAGGTGACGATCAGGACGCCTGGCCCGGAGTCGATGCGGATCACCCAGGAATCAAGGATCGTTGCCACTGCGGCGTCCCAGCCGGTCTCTTCCTTGATCTCTCGTACGACGGTGGTTTCAGGTTGTTCGCCTGCCTCGAGTCGTCCACCCGGGAGTTCCCACTCATCGCGCTCGTTCATGAGCAGCAGGATCCGGTCGTCCTGGGCGAGGACGCCCTTCACACTGACGGAGAACCGCGTGGGCACGAACGGCATCGGTGGGAGCTCCTCTGCCCCTGGGATCACTACGCGGGCGAGGCTACCAACGCGGGCGGTGCCGGTTGTGCCCCTGTCCGGATGGGCTTTGCTGACGACCCTGAGGCGCTACCCCGCGATTGTTACCCACGATGCGAGCCGGTGACCAGGGCGAACGCGCCCCGGAAGGCCGCCTGACGACCGCCGGGAAGCTAGTACCCACCCTTCGGTGGGATAGTGCGCCGGCCTGGACGCGCTTATCGCGTCGGGCGGCCGATTCCTATGCGCCGCGATAGCGAGCGACTCGACTGCACTCGATGACGTTCGGGGGCTGCTCGATTCGTGGCCCCAGCAGTCGCGCGGTGTCCTGGACCGAGTCGTCACTGCTGAGGGCGCTTCATTGGTGGCGTAGTCCGTCCTCGGCGAGCTGGAGCATGCGAGTCGCCTGATTGTCGTCGTCGGTGGCGAGCGCGATGCCGATCACCAAGCGTCTCGGGCCTCGGGCACGTGGGCATCTGGACGATGACATTGGACTTTCAACCAGCGGAGGGGTCCGAGAACTGGCCGCCGAGCTGGAGGAGCTCGGCTTCGGCGCGCTCTGGCACGGGGAGGCCTTCGGGCGATACACCGTCAGCCGGTCCTGGCTGCTGCTTTCGTCAACCGAGCGCCTCGTCGTCGGAGCTGGCGTCTGGGGGTCGTCCCCGACTCGGCATCGTTGGACCCGGGACACGGTGCATCGGGTGCTGCGAACTACGCGTTCCACGTCGTCGCCGGGTAGAGGGTCCGCGCATCGTCGGTCACGTTCTCGGGGTAGCGCCGAGGTGTCGGCGCCGTTCCCTACCCTTTGCCGGGTCACGCCCACGCCAGAAGGAGATCCCGATGTACACCGGCACACTCATCCTCGAGAGCCTTCGGGTGGGCACATCGCTGGAGGGCATTCCCCTCGTCGTTCGGAAACTGAGCAAGTACGTCGCCTCCGGCACCACTCGGGACCAACCGTCGGTGTGGACTTTGCTCGAGTTCGAGGTGGACGACAGCCACTCTCTGGCCCCGGTCGAGGCGCTGATGGGCCTGCTGGACAAGCCCGGTTGGTACGCCGACTTCCACAACGCGCGCGAGGTTTTCGTCGTGTTCCCGGGTCGTGTGTTTCGCTACCCGCGAGGGGACGAGGCGGTCCGAGCGGAGGCCCAGGCGTACGGTCGAGAGCTCGGCGTTCCCGAACCGCAGCTTGACTGGACGTCCTAAGGACACGCGACCCCGACGAGCGGGGCTCTCGTCCTGACGGCCGGGACTTCCAGCCAGAATTCGGAAGTAGAACGTCCGGAATCGGTTTTATCATGTGCAGCCACACCACATCAGCGGGACCCGTTGACACCCTGGTCGTGGCAGGCCCGCCTGAGCCATGATGGCGGCCTTCGAAACGCCCGCAGGAAGGGTCGGTGACCGCGTGGATCTGGAATTCAGCGGCGAGATCTGGGAATGGCGCGGCCCGGCGCCGTACTACTTCGTCACCGTGCCCGAGGAGGAAAGTCTCGACCTGCAAGCCATATCTGCCGGCGTCACCTATGGCTGGGGGATGATCCCGGTCCAGGTCCGGATCGGCGACACCTACTGGACGACGTCGCTGTGGCCGAAGGACGGCGGTTATGTCGTCCCGCTGAAGGACGTCGTACGCAAGGCCGAAGGGCTCGGCGAGGGTGACACCATCACCGTCCAACTGATCACCGATGGCCCTTCGGAAGCTTCGCGACCGGATCTTC
>JBOHED010000167.1:0-2873 GCA_050700915.1 Actinopolymorphaceae bacterium
GCGCGGTCATCGAGGACTCCTACGGCCGCAAGCTCCAGGAGCTGCGCTACGCCGTCGAGCTCGAGAAGACGATGACCAAGGACGAGATCCTCGAGCGCTACTTCAACATCGTCTACTTCGGCGACGGCGCCTACGGCATCGAGTCGGCCGCCAAGCACTTCTTCAACACGTCCGCCGGCAAGCTCACCCTGCCGCAGGCGGCGATGCTCGCCGGGCTGGTCCGCGACCCCAACGGCCTCGACGTGAAGGACAACCCGGAGGCTGTCCTCGGCCGCCGCAACCTCGTGTTGTCCCGGATGGTCAACGACGGCATGGTGTCGGCCAAGGAAGGCGAGGAGGCCGCCGCGACCGACCTCGGGCTCCGGATGACCCAGTCCTCGCAGGGGTGCTACTACTCGCGCTACCCCTTCTTCTGCGACTACGCCCGGCAGGTCCTACTCGCGGATCCAGCCCTGGGCAAGACGCGGGAGGACCGCGAACGACTGCTCGACCGCGGCGGCCTGACGATCCAGACCACGCTCGACCAGAAGGCCCAGAGGGCTGCCGACAAGGCGGTCGCCGAGGCCGTTCACCCGACCGACAAGGTGATCGGCGCGCTGTCGATGGTCGAACCCGGCACCGGTCGCGTCAAGGCGATCGCCCAGTCCCGGAAGTACGGCAAGGGCAAGGGCAAGACCTACATCAACCTCAACGTGCCGAAGAAGTACAACGGCACGCTGGGATACCAGCCGGGTTCGACGTTCAAGCCGTTCGTCCTCGCGGCAGCGATCCGGCAGGGCATTCCGTTGTCGACCAGCCTGCCGTCCCCGACCCGCTTCGAGGACACTCGTTCGTTCCGGAACTGCGTGGGTGGCCAGCCTGGATACACCAGCGACCCCTGGCCGGTCTCCAATTCCACCAGCGCAGGTTCCACCAGCAACCTCATCAGCGGGACCGCCCGCTCGGTCAACACGTTCTACGCAAATCTCGAGTACCAGACCGGGATCTGCGAGCCCGCCGCCATCGCAACGAAGCTCGGGGCGACGAGAGCCGATGGCAAGCCCCTGAGCCAGTGGAAGCCGTTCGTGCTCGGAGTCAATGAGATCGCGCCGATCTCGATGGCCGAGGCCTACGCCACGTTCGCCGCACGTGGGCTGCACTGCCCCGCCACCCCGATCCTCAAAGTGACTGACCGGCAGGGCAATCCGATCGAGACCACCAAGCCCCGCTGCAAGCAGGTCATCCCGCAGGCGGTCGCGGATGGCGTCAACTACGTCCTCCGCCAGGTCGTCGACGGCGACGACTCCGGACGCACCGGCCAGGCGATGAGCATGGCCGACGAAGGCCGGCAGGTCGGCGGCAAGACCGGTACGAGCAACAGCCGCATCGCGGTCTGGTTCATGGGCTACACCACCAACCTCGCCTCGGCGGCGGTCGTCACCGACGCCGAAGAGCCGCAGAAAAGCCTAATGGGACAACGCATCGCCGGGCGAACGGTGAGCGGCGACCAGGTCTGGGGTGGCACGCTCGCCGGGCCGATGTGGTTGGCGGCGATGCGCGGCGCCCTCGAGGGCAGGAAGAGCCCGAACTTCGTCAACCCGAACCCCAGGATGCTCGAGGGCATCCCCACCACGGTCCCGTCCGTCGTCGGAATGGGTCAGGACGAGGCACGGGCGGTGCTGCGCAAGGCCAACTTCGCGATGGCTGTCGGCGGCGAGATGCACTCCGACCTGCCGCGCGGCACCATCGCCCGGCAGACACCGGGCGCCAACACCAAGGCCGGCTCGGGGTCGACGGTCATCATCTACCTGTCCGACGGTGTGAAGCCGAAGCCCAAACCGAAGCCAACGCCGAAGCCGATCCCGACCACACCGGGACCGTTCCCGAAGCCGACCCTGCCACCACCGCCTGATGACGATCCGCGCCCGGGCTGATCCGGCATCGGACGGTGGCCGGCAGCGAGACACTGAAGGCAGTTCATGATCATGCGTCACGAACGGCTGAAAATGACGCGGCCGAACGACCCTTCGTGACGCATGATCATGGTTCAGTTTCCGTCAGCCGACCCCTCAGCTCTCAGCTGAGGTGGCTGCGCACGATCGCGGCGACGCGGCCGCCCTCGGCGCGACCCTTCACCTGGGGCTGGACGAGCTTCATGACCGCGCCCATGTCCTTCATGCCGCTCGCACCTGTGTCGGCGATCGCCGTACGAACGATCTCGGCCAACTCGTCGTCGGACAGCTGCGCCGGGAGGTACTCCGCGATGATCTCGCCCTCGGTGCGTTCCTTGGCGGCGAGATCGGACCGGCCAGCCTCGTCGTAGGCCTCCGCCGCCTCCCAAGTGGAATCATGGAGATTCCACGATGGGCGGTGTGCGCGAGACGAGGTGGTGAGAACGATCAATGGGCTTCGACGAGCTCGACCTGAACTACGTGCGCGGTGACTTCTGGGCGGACGACCCCCATGCCGCGCTCGCCTGGTTGCGTGAGCACCATCCCGTCCACTGGAACGACCCCGCCGGCGTATGGGGCATCACCAGGTACGACGACGTGAGGGACATCTCGCGGCGCCCCGACGTGTGGTCGAGCGTGGGCGGCATCCGTCCCGACAGCGGGCCGACGGGCATGATGATCGAACAGGACGATCCGGTGCACCGGCAACGCCGCCAGCTCGTCAACAAGGGCTTCACGCCGCTGCAGATACGGCGCCAGGAAGGCAAGGTGCGCTCGATCGTCGACCGGCTCCTCGATCGGGTCATCGACGAGGGCCAGTGCGACTTCGTCACCGACGTCGCCGCCTGGCTCCCTTTGGTGATGATCGGCGACGCGCTGGGGTTCGAGGAGGCCGACCATCCGACGTTGCTCAAGTGGAGTGACGACCTGATGCGCGGGCTC
>JBOHED010000168.1:0-23476 GCA_050700915.1 Actinopolymorphaceae bacterium
CGTACGTCCACAACAACTGCGGCAGCGACTACGAGTACAAGTCGGTCTGCCGCCGCTTCCTCAGCTGACTACGAGCCGGGAGTAGCGAGCCGAGGCTTATGGGTGGTCCGACCGGGCCGCCGCGCCCCGCCTGCACGGGCCGGCCTTCCCTCCGACCTTCGACGTGCACGCGCAGAAGGATCCGAGAGGATCGCCCCGCCCGCGCACCAGACGATCCAGGCGGATCACCGGCGTGCGAGAAAGGTAGGACCACTCCCGACCAACTACAGCACTGGGTGTTGACGTGCCTGTGCGCCGACTATACGGTCAGGACCGCAAGACGAAGGGCGATATTTCCGCAAGGCGCCGCGACGATCCACAGCGGCGATCCCGCCGACCGAATGCCTAGAGCACGTCAGTGAGATCAGCCCGTTGCAGCCCAGGAGGTCAGTCGTGGCCCCGTTCAGAGCCAGCCGAATCCCGCATAACGAACCGCTGTCCCTGAACCGCAGGTCATTGCTACGTGCCGCCACTGTCGCCGGCGCTGCCGGAGTCTTCGGTGGACTTGATGTGTCGGCGTACCTCGGCCAGCATCCTGCCTTCGCGGCTCCGCCGCGGGGCATCGCAGCAAACGACCTGCCGCATGATCCGGCCGACGTTCCCGTCAAGACTGCCCCGACGTTCTACACCGCCGAGAAGGTGGCGGCAGCACGCCGCAACGTCAAGGACTACGAATGGGCGGCCGAGCTGCGCGACGACGCGGTTCGCGTGGCGCAGCCGTATGTGGACGCAGGTGACACCTGGCTGTGGGAACTGACCACTGGTCAGGGAGTGCCGCGCAGCTATGCGGTCAACCAGGACCTCGGTTCGCCGATCAGCGGCCGTGACATCTACCAGTACGGAAACTATCCCTGGCTCATGGACCACTTCGCCCAGCCGTGGAAGCTGGTCGACCCGTCTGTTTCGGAGGAGTCCGGCGAGCCCAGAATCTACCCCACCAACGACTTCGGTGCGTTCTACCGGAGCGGCCTGAACGCTCGTGGCGAATTCGACAGGACACTCGCCGACGAGAGCCTGCTCGTCAACGAGCTCTATCCCGAGCGTGGGCCGTCATGGGGAGTCGACGACGGGTTCGGCTGGATCGACGCCGATGGCAACAAGTGGACGTTCATCGCCTATTACATTCACTGGGGACTCTGGTATTCGGGCGCCGTCGCCACCGGACTCGTTGCCCTACGGGACGCCTACCTCTACACCGGCGAGCCGCGCTACGCCCGGGCGGGTCTCATCCTCCTCGACCGCGCCGCCGATCTCTACCCCTCCATGGACACCGACATCTACAAACGCGAGGACGGCTACTTTCATTCGGACGGCCTCAGCGGAAACGGGCGGGTTGTCGGCTGTATCTGGGAGACCGGGCTGATCCGGAACTATGTCTATGCCTACGACGCGTTCTTCCCGGCGATCGCCGAGTCCGACACCCCTGGCGTCGTGCCGTTCCTGGCCGAGAACGCACGTGAACACGGTCTGCCCGCCAAGGACACGGTTGCCGATATCCGCCTGAACATCGAGAACGGCATCCTTCGTCAGGTCTGCGATGGCGTCCTCAGCGCGAAGATCTTCGGGAACTTCGGTATGCACCAGCACTCTCTGGCCGCCGCCGCAGTGGTGCTGGATGACCCGGACGCCTCACCCCAGTGGATCGACTTCGTCTTCCAGAGCGGAGGGCGTGTCCAGGATCCTGATTATCACGTCACCGGCGGTGCGTTCTACCAGACACTGGTCGATCAGGTGGATCGTGACGGTGCCGGTAACGAAGGCGCCCCTGGATACAATCATCTGTGGATCGGCCACGTCAAAGGCGTTGCCGACGTTCTCGACGGCTATGGCGGCTACCCTGCGGCGGATCTGTACGAGCATCCGAAGTACGCCAAGATGTTCCAGACCCGCTACACGCTCCCGATGATCCGCCGGTATCTGCCGTCGATCGGTGACACCGGTCAGACAGGGAAACCTGGAATTCCGGGTACCACACGTGACCATGTGTCGGCGTTCGAGAGATTCGGCACACCTGAGTTCGCCCAGCTGGCCTATCTCGTCGGCAACGGTGACGTCGAGAATCTCTACAGCGACGTCTTCGCCCTCGACGTCGCCGGAACGCAGGAACGCATCGCCGACATCATCGCCGAACGCGGCCCGCTGCGCAGACCGAGCGAGAACCTGACAGGGTTCGGCTTCACCGCTCTTCGCGACGGAGCAGACGAGAACGAACGGGCAGGATGGGTCTACTACGGCCGCACGCGCGGCCACGGGCACTTCGACACGCTGAACCTCGGGCTCTACGGCTTCGGGCTCGATCTCCTCCCCGATCTTGGCTATCCGGAGTTCGCCGACAACAACGCGCGGCGGGCGGAGTGGACCGACCACACTGTCGCCCACAACACCGTGGTGGTGGACGCCGCACCCACAGGCGGTGCATTGGATCGGAAGTCCGCAGGGATTCGCTGCCACCGAACGGGTCCAGTTCGTCGACATCGCCGCCCCGCTTGTCTATCCACAGACCAGTCTCTATCGTCGGGCAGTCGGCCAGATCCGCGTGGACGAGACGTACTCCTATGTCGTCGACGTCTTCCGCGTGATCGGCGGCAACGACCACCATCTGTCCTTCCACGCCGCCGAGGGCGCGGTCACGGTAGACGGGTTGAACCTCGTCGCGCAGCCGGCACGCGGGCGGATCGCCTTTCCACCGAAGACGCCCTCAGCCGAAGGGCAGTACGGCGGACTACGCCAGCAGATCAGCGTTCGGCCCACTGACTCCCACCACCTGTCCGTACGGGTCCGCGACGACTTCGGCGGAGCCACCGCCGGCTACCACGTCGTGCAGGTGCTGATCGACGACACGATAGTCGCCGAGCAGGACGTAGCCGGCGGGGACGGATGGCGAGAGGTCACTGCCGACGTGACTCAAGCATTGGCCGGCAAGACGTCCGCCGTGGTGACGTTGCGGTTGTTCGAGAAGCGAGGTGTCACGAATTTCGGTGTCGTGGTCCTGTTCGACGATATCTCCATCTCGGGAACGACGATCGAGAACGCCGACTTCGAAGATCCGCACGCCACTGCATGGGAGCCGGTCTCGAACGCGACGAAGTTCACCGTGAGTACGAGATCTACCGGAAGCTATGCGGGCCCGGACGTCGAGCATCCTCCCGCCGATGCACTACCCCGGCCCGGAGCGAGTGGGTTCGACTGGCTGGTGAACACCGAGCGAGACACCGCACCAGCCGCTTCGTTCTCCCTCGATTGGTCGGTGGTCGACAGCTACGACGTGCACGAGTCCGATCCTGACGTACATCTCCGCCTGCATGCGTTACACGAAGCCGACGACGTCGCACTCTGCGACGGTATCCCGCCGAGAAACAAGCCCGGCAACCCGGCGTCGCTGAAGTACCTTGTGTCCCATCGCCATGGCGCCGACCTGGCCAGCCAGTTCGTATCGGTCATCGAGCCGTATCGCAGCCAGCCGTTCATCCGCTCGGTGACGAGAGTCGACGTCCGCCCGGTCAGCGGCAGCCTCCCACCGCACGAGGCCACGGCGGTCAAGGTGGAGCTCGCGAACGGCCGAGTCGACTACGTCGTGAGCGCGACACGACCTGAGGTTCAGCTCCGCATCGATGGCCAGTTCCTGTTCCGCGGCTCCTTCGGCGTCTACACGATGCGCGACGGAACACCTGAGTACGCCTTCGGCCACGACACCAGCACGATCGGCCCGCTGACGGGCACGGCCGGCCCATCGGCACTCACCGGCACGCTACGCGACTTCACGTCCGACCTCTCCAGCCAGAACCAGCTCACCATCGAACTCTCCGAAGAAGGACCGAGACCCGACGTCCTGATCGGCGCCTACGTGTACGTCGACAACGACGGTCAACGCAACGCCGTCTACCCGATCCGGGACGCGACCGCCATCGGCGACACCAACACCACCCTGGTTCTGGACATCGGCGACCTCACCACGGTCCGAGGTTTCGTCGATCCCGACGACTTCGAGCAGGGCTACCGCCACGACATCGTGAGAGGGGCCGCCATCCGCATCCCCCTCACCCGAGAGTGGCACCGCCACAAGTGAAAACGGATCCTCAACTCAAGACCACGGGATTGGCCGCGGACCTGCGCCAAGTGATGGCGCCGAGAGGGGCAGACCGTGAACGAAGCTGAGCCATTGCGATCCCAGCCGGCAGCGACCCGGCGGGGCTTCCTCCAAGGCGTAGGGGTGGCCGGAGCGGGGGCCATGGGACTGAGTGCTCTCACGGCGGCGCCGTCGCAGGCGTGGGCAGCGAGCCCGACCCCGCCAGGCATCATCACCGACTTCGGTGTGTTGAGTACCGCGCTGACGCTGCACGAAGCCCATCTCGGCACCGACGGCGACGGTACCCCCGTGTTCTACGGCATCCAGATGGGAACTCCTGGCGTCATCACCGTGATCGACCCGACCAGCCGGGAACTCCTCCGGACCGTCCCGCTCGCAGGGTCCTCAGGCGGATGGGGCATCACACAGGCCAGCGACGGACTCGTGTATGCCGGCACGTACTACGAAGGTCACCTCTACCAGTACAACCCGAGCACCGACGAGGTGGTCGACCTTGGCATGCCGGCCGCGGGACAGACCTACCTGTACGGACTCCGGCCCGGAACCGACGGCCGTGTCTACGGCGGCACCTATTCCGGCGCCCACACCTTCTCGTACTCACCAGCCGAGGGCGCGCGGGACTTCGGGCCGATGTTCGAGGGTCAGTTCTACGCCGTCGACACCGCGATCGACCCAGAACGGAACATCCTCTGGGCGGCGATCGGATCGGCCGGTCACCTCATCCGGCTGGACCTCACCACCGGCGAGAAGCGGGACATCCTGCCCGAGCAGTACCGCGGTGCCCCCAGCTATCCGTACGACATCAACCTCATTAGTGGCCGGTTGTTCGTCAAGCTGAGCCAGAACGGCACGGCGTTCGTCCTCGACCCGGACACCGGCGAGGTCATCGCCGACGGCTTCACGATGACGTCGCGGGGTACGGCACCGCTCGCACCCGATAACGAGTCCGTCTACTTCACCTCGTCCGGTCAGCTGTGGGGGTACGACCTCACCACCGACACACCCGCCCCGGTGCAGGGCGCGAGCGGACAGCCGATCGCGACCGGCGCGGGTGTTGGCTGGGGGTTCATCGACGGGGTGCTGTACGCCGCGATCGGCAACTACGCCGGCCAGGCCCTGTGGTATGACCCGGCTGCGGGCACCCACGAGAACTTCACGTTGCCGTTCCCGCCGCAGGCGATCGACATTGCCAACGTGACGGCCGGACCCGACGGCAAGGTCTACACGAACCTCTACATCAACGGCAATATGGCGTCGTTCGACCCGGCCACGGAAACCGTCACCACGCTGGGCCGGCTCGGGCAGGCCGACGGTTTCGGCTGGCATGAGGGGCTGCTGTACGCCGGCGTCTATCCGTACGGCGGACTGTGGGTCTACGACCCGAGCCAGCCGTACTCCCTCGGCACCAACCCCCGGGACCTGTTCCGGCTCCAGAACGACCATGGGCAGAACCGCCCGGTGGCGATCACGGGAACGCCGGACACCCTCTACGTGGGAAGCACTCCCGACTACGGACAGTGGGGCGGTGCCCTCACCGCCTATGACTTCGCGACCGGGGCCAACACGGTGCGGCGCAACATCGTCATCGACCAGGCGGTCGTGTCCCTCGCCGTCGTCGGAAACACGCTCTGGGGCGGATCCTCCATCGCCGGCGGTGGTGGAACGACGCCGAAGGCGACCGAGGCGAAGCTCTTCTCGGTCGAACTGGCGACCGGGGAGAAGACCGCGGAGTACACGCCGGTCGAAAAGGCGGACGCCATCGACTCCCTCATCGAGGGCCCGGACGGGCGGTTGTGGGGACTTGCCGAAGGGACGCTCTTCGTCTTCGACCCGGCAAGGCGGACGATCGTCCGGCGCAATGATCTGCCGGGTGGATCGTCCAACTGGCAGGACGAGCTCCACGTCAACCCCGACGGGTACGTCTACGTATCAAGTGACGGCCAGCTGCTCCGGATCGACCCGCGGTCGTTCAAGGTGCGCGTGATCCGCGCGAGCGGCACCCGCCGGCTCGACCAGGACGATGCCGGCAACCTGTGGTTCAGCGACGGGGCTCGCCTGCTGCGGTATGCGCCGCGCGCCGCTTCCGCTGCCGCGGCGTCATTCGGCGGTCTCCCTTGGCGTGATGGGCGGTGACAGTGCGGCGAGCAGATCGCGGTGGATCCGGCTGTTGGAGTACAGCCCACCGCGCTGGTCCGGAGCGGTCCCACCGCGGTGGTCGGTGAAGGAGCCACCGGCCTCCTGTACCAGCAGGATCCAGGGCGCGTGGTCCCAGGTGTGGCAGCAGTCCACGAGGTAGGCGTCGAGCTCGCCGCGGATGAGCTCGACGAGAGGGAGTGGCGTGAGGGCCGGTTGCCGAGTTCGGGCAGGTAGCCGTTGCGCGACGGGCCCCGGGTGAGCGGCGACGAGCGCGTCTTCGCTCATCGCCGTCTCCGAGACTCGCAACCGCCGGTCGGTCCCGCCGGTCACGCGTTCGTACGCACCGTTGCCGGTCGTCGCCCACCAGCGGACATCCAGCGCCGGCGCGTCGACGACGGCCACGATGATCTCGCCGCCGCTGTCGAGAGCGATCTGGATCCGCCAGTGCGGGTCACCGCGGGCGAACGCGGCCGTCCCGTCGATCGGGTCGAGGATCCACGTCCGATCGCCAGTTCCATGGCCGCCGAACTCCTCGCCCAGCACCCCGTCGTCGGGCCGCAGCTCGGCCAGCGCGTCCCGCAGGAGCCGCTCCACCGCACGGTCCGCCTCGGTGACCGGGCTGGCATCCGCCTTGGTCTCCGTGGTGACGCCGCGCTCGAAGTAGTGCCGCGCGACCACCGCCGCTCGGTCGGCGAGCGACTGCGCCACTTCGAGGTCGGACGATGCGCGGGTGATCGGTGTCGGGCTGGGCGAGTCCGCCGGCCTCGACCGGATCCGCGCGGCCTCGCGAGCCGCGGCCACCAGTGTCGGCCCGAACCACTGCTCGCGCTCGAGGCGTTCGGTGAGCATCTTCACGTGCGGCGCGATGTCGACCCCGTTGGCCCAGCGTGCGCAGAGATGGTTGCCGAGGTTGCTCAGGTGGAACGCACTGCGCAGATCCGCGAGCAGGCCGAGATCACCGACATCCGTACCTGCGACGTCGAGATAACCGCGGACGAAGGTGGCTGCGCGGGCCACGGTCGGCCGCGCCAGCGACGCGGCGATCGCGAGGTCGGCCAACCGCAGGTCCAGGTGGGCGAAGTCCCAGTCGACGATCGCGCCGACGCCGCCGTCGCGCATCAGTACCTGGCCCGGAGCAAAGTCGCCGTGGGCAATGACCCGCGGGAACGACTCGAGCGACGCCGCGGTCAGGCGTCCGTGTACCTCCTCGGCCCGCTGCCGCAGCCATGCCCCCGCCGCGCCGAACGCCCGTTCGAAGTCCGGCAGGACCTCCGCCATCGTCCGGCCGCCGCCGGGGCGCGGCACCGTGAGGAACTCGTCGAGCCGGCCCCACCCCGGTCGCTGCCCGAGCCGAACCACCGGTGCCGCGGTGCGCTCGTGGAGCTCGGCGAGCAGCCGGCCGTAGCTGGCCGGGTCCTCGACCGGGACCGCCGGGTGTGCGCCGTCGACCCAGGTGAACGCCACCCAGACCGAGCCGTCCACCAGCATCGGTCCCGCGCGGACGACCGCGACCGGCGCGCCCACCTCGGCAAGGGTCACCAGGAGGTCGCATTCGTACGCGACCTCGGGCAGCAGGCGGAAGGGCGGCGACTGGCGCAGCGCGACCGGCGCGCCGTCCCGGAAGGCCCGCCAGACCTTGCTGACCCGACCGCCGACGATTGGCTCGGCGTCCGGGCCGTCCAGCCCGAGCGCGGACACCACGTTGGCAGCGATCGATGCTGTGATTGCGAGCCACCTCCTCGACGGACGCACGGATCGGTCCCGGCCCACCTGGCTGGGAGCCGCTTTGCAAGGGGCGTGTCTAGCCGTCGCCAACGATCAGGCGTGGGACGGCAAGGAGACCGGAGTTGACGTCAACGGTGGCGCGGTCGATGCGCTGCATACCGAACCGGTTGCCGTAGTGGCGGTTGGCCGTCTCGGTGAAAGCCGCGACGCCGCGGTCGACGGCGAGAGCGTTGGCGTTGGTGTTCGATACCCGGATCTCGATGCGGTTCTCGCCGCCGCGTAGGTGGTCTCCGATCGGGAGTCGGTACGGCGGGCTCCACAGGATGCCGGCGTGGTTGCCGTTGACGGTGACTTCGGCGATTTCGCCAACGGGTGGGACGATTTCGGCCCGGTACGCCGGCCCTCGCCGGCCACTGAGCAGGCCTGGCTCACCAGGCATCCCTGTGTCGACCTGGGTGGCGGTGCCGAGGTCGAGCCAGCATTCGCCCGGGGGTTGGTCCAGGTGGATCGAGGTGGTGTACCTCGCGCTGCCGGAGTAGTGCCAGCGCCCGGGATCGTCTTCCCAGCGATGGGGAAGGGACACTGAAACAGCGATGTCGTCGTCGCCGAAACGGATGCTCCACCCGCCGTCGAGAGCCAGCGGCGTGGTCCAGTCGGCAGGTTCGGCAGCGAATTCAGGATCGCCGTTGCCGTCCTCACTGTCACTGTCGCTGTCGTTGAAGCCGATCAGTACGGAAGCCTCGTACGCCTCCAGGGTCAGCGGAATCGACCGCTGTCCAAGGATTCGGTCGAGGACCTGCCCGGTCGTCGGGTCCCATCGCTCGACGCAGACGTGCCGGTCGCGGGTACCGAAGTCGAACTGTACGGTCTCGGGTCCGGTATTGACGACCAGGTAGATGTCGACGTCGTCATGCCTGCGATGGACAGTGCCGACCGTCGGGTGCGCCGTCGTGGGCGTCACATCCGCTGTCAGGTCGGTGTGGAGCAGGTCGACAAGCTGGGACACCTCACCGAGCGCGGTTCCTGCCGCCGCACGGCCGCCCACGGAGCATACTCGCCCGCCGGCGCGTTCGACGGATTTCAACCACACAAGGGTTTCCTCCGGCAGATCCTCGACATAGGGCAGCACGATGACGGAGAACCGTTCCGGATCGAGCACCTCGGTCGCGTCGTCGTCGAACAGAACGAAGTCGAAACCGGCCTCCCGCACCCCGCGGACGAGGTCGTAGCCGATGTGCTCCCGGGTGCTGTGCCAGAGGTCGAGCGCACGCCGCCCGCTGGATCCGAGACCGGCGTAGACGTCTCGCGATGCCGCGTACACCCCGACATCAGCGATCCGTTCGCCCTGTCGCATCAGCCAGCAGAGCCGTTGCAGGTAACGGTTCATCGGTGCGGCCGCCGGCCACCACGGGTTCCGGTCGTCCAGGGCTCCCGCCGCGTAGAAGAACCAACCGAGCCCTTCGGCGTCGGGCGGGGAGTACGGCCATCCATGCCCGATGAACTGGTTGATTCCCAACAGCAGATGCTCGTGCGCCTCACCCTTCAGGTCGAGCGGGGTGGCGCGGAACGACGGCGAGTGCGCCCACGTCCAGATCTCGGACGACACCACCGACCGGCCGTAGATCTGTGCCGCGGACGACGCCCAGCGTGTGGGCGGGATGTCCTTCCACCCCCAACCCTCGCCCTCGAAGCCGTCGGCGTACCGATAGCTGCTGATCCCGACCGGCGGCACACCGTATGCCTGGATTCGGAACGCGACTCCGCGCGAGGCCGCCCACCGGCGCATTCCGCCGATGAAGTTCTCTTCGCACAGCTCGGACAGGGTGCGGTAGTAGTCGGCGCGGAACTGGCGGGCGTTCGTGCTGTCGACGTTCCTGTTGTCGACGTGCAGCATCCACAGCAGCGGTCTCGGCTCGTAGCCCCGGCGTTTGCGGAACTCCTCCAGCAGGCCGGGCGTCCAGTCCGCGGCATACACCTCGAGGCTGTCGCAGAAGACGCTGCCCAGCAGGTCTGTGGGTACGGCCGACAGCAACGGTTCACCCACGGCCTCGATATGCCGCGCGGTCGCCGCGGCGGAGTAGTGGTCGAGCACCCACCCTTCGGCACCCGCGGCAGCGCGCTTCACCTGCTGGCCGGTGAGCCTGGACATCGCGATCAGCAGCACCCGCGGCCCACGGCCCTCCGGAACCTGGACGACCCCGTCGACTACCCGCAGCGGTTCCCATGCTCCGCCTGCGTCCGCACCCTCCCGGACGTACGCAGCGATCACCTCGTCACCGGGCCAGGCGACCGGCGCGGGTAGGTCGATCGCGGCGAGGCCGATGTCCTGCCGCTCCCAGTGCAGCCGCCGGGACGCCAGGTCGGCAGTGACATGCGCACCGCCGTACGACCACCCGCTGCCCACCGTAAGGTCGAGGCGCAAACCGAGTCGCCTGGCCTCGTCCGCGGCGAACCGAAGGTTGGCCAGGAAGGTCTCGGAGAGATAGTTGTCCGGCGCGTCGCTCAACGGATACACGACCGCGACCTCGGCGCCGCCGAGACCGGCGAGCCGCATCGCGTCCAGCTCGCGTGCGAGTTCGTCGCGATCCACATCGGGACCGAACCACCACCAGCGCATCATCGGCCGGCAATCGGAAGGGGGATCCGCGAAGCCGGACCGCAGGAGGTCTATCCGGTCGGGTGTGTCATTCGCTCGCACCACTCGGTCATACAGGACAGTCATGACACCGCGGTGACCCGCCACCGCTTCTGGCCACCGATTCTGGCCACTGAGCGCGTCCGGAGCCGGCCGTCCCTCCCGCGTCCGGATAGCAGATGGCGCCGATGAGATCGCCGGTCGAGTGGACCGACCGCAGGAGTCGGCCCGTCATCTCGTCGAAGCCGTACGGCACCGTGCCGGCCTTATCGACGTCCACGAGCACACCCCGCTGGCGATGTCCTGCCCAACACCGACGTGACTCTTGTGGCCAGGCGGCCGAAACCAACGTCTCAGTGACGACGCGGGACGGCACCTGGCAGCATGGGGGCGTGGACAGAGCTGCCGTCGAAGGGTGGGTCGCGGCGTACGAACGGGCGTGGCGTACGCCCGGCATCCAGCCGCTCGCGAGACTGTTCTCGCCGGATGTGTCGTACCGGCCGTCGCCGTGGGCGCGTCCGATCGTGGGACTCACCCGGCTCGGCCCGTGGTGGGAGGCCGAGCGCGACGGCCCCGACGAGCCGTTCACGATGTCGAGCGAGGTCGTGGCGGTCGACAGCAACACGGCGGTGGTCCGGATCGAGGTCGACTACCTGAGCGACGAACCGGCACGCTGGCGCGACCTTTGGATCCTGCGGTTCGACGCCGACGGCTGTTGCGTCGGGTTCGAGGAGTGGCCCTTCGCCCCGGACCAACCCGACGGGCACTAGCTTCGTGGGCATGATCATTCGCGGAGGCGGTGAACGAGCCGTGCGATCCAGAGATCACCTTTCCGGGCTTCGAGTTCGGCCAGGGTGGTGCCTTGCGCGATCACACCTGCCCATTCGGTCACTGGATCTGCGAGATCGCCCATCCGGAACAGCAGACACTGCACCGCGTCGTAGGCGGGGTCACCGATCATCAGCAACGGATGCAGCCGTTCCGGGACTGTGATCACGTTCCTCCTAATGAGGTCAGAGGGGCACGCTGAGGTCATCGGCCAGCTGATGGAGTCCGGCGAGAACCCGCGGCACGCTCTGGGGCATGCGATTCGCCCGGAACCACACCTTGTCGAACGCGGTCGCCGCCACACACAACGCGAGCGCTGCGGGTCCGGCAACGGCTTCACCCGCGCGTCGGATCAGCCGAGCAGCGTCCCGGCCGGCGTCTTCGACGTAGGCCTCACGGAGAAGCCAGCCGTAGTCGATGGCTCTGGTTCCGCTTCCAAGTTGCTCGATGTCGATGATCCCGGTGACCCGACCGTCGTGGAGGAGCGCGTTGCAGCTGTTGAAGTCTCCGTGAACCAGATCGCCGCCCGGGAGGTGCACCGGCCCGTGGAGGGCGAGCAACCGGTCGAAGTGAGTGAGGAGATCCCTGCCTGGTTGGCCGAGTCCTTGAAGGAACGCGCGAGCACCGTGGTCGCTGTCATCCTGAACGTACGCGGTGACGTGACGGGAACGGTCATGGGCGGGGTCGGGATCCAACCCAGCTTGGCGTTCGAGTACGTCGACAAGCAGGACAGCGGCCTCGCATCTCAGCGGAGAGGCAGGCTTCCCCGGGACGAACTCTTGGACGTGGTACGACGATCCGGCGGTGGTGACCCCGGCTGCGATCCAGCGTGGTGTCGGGTAACCGGTGGCGTGGATCCGGTTGACCGTCGTGGCGAGCTGCGCATTCCGCGCCGTTGGGTCATTCGCTCTCCACTTCAGGACCACCTGTTGGCCATCGGGGTCGGTCAGGATCCAAGCCACGCCGCTCATTCCGCCCTGGCATCGGCCGTGCAGCGTGAACCGTACGTCGTAGGCGTGATTGATGTCGTCGACCACCCGACGTACAGGTTCCGAATCCACGTGACAGTCAGACACGGCCAGGCTCGACGTCGGGTAGGTCGGCCGGTTCGAAGACCGCAGGAGGGTAGCCCTGCTGCTGTTCTGGGGGCAGCGACGCGAGGCGGGCGCGAAACTCCTCGATCCGGTCGGTGACCAGGCCACGCGCCACCAGCTCCCGCTCCGGACGGGCGCCGAGGTCGTCGATGTCGGCGAGGAAGCGGTCCAACTCTGCGGCCATCCGGTTGCGGACTTCAGCGTGGCGGGCGTCATCTGCCAGATTGTGTACGCAGTCGAGGTCCGTGCGCACGTCGTACAGCTCCTCGGCCGGCTTGCCCGCTGGCATGAAGACCCCTGCGGTACCACTCAGTTTTCCCGCGGCGTTGAGCCGGCGGAGCTCCTGCATCGTCGGCATGTTCTCCATGTACAGGTTGCGTTGGCAGTACGGGATCTGCGGATAGAAGTTGCGCACGTAGTGGAACCGTCGATCACGGATGACACGGACCCGGTCGAACGCCTCGTCCATCCGGTCGCGCGCGGCGAACACGTAGTCGCGCGGTGGCGCTTCGGCGACACCGAGGAACGCCGATCCGTCATAGTCGGAAGGAATCGAGGCACCGGCGATCGACAGGAAGGTCGGCGCGATGTCGACCCACGACACCAGCCGATCGCTGACACTGCCGGGCTCGAGGACGCCGGGCCAACTGATCAGCAGCGGCATGTGGATCCCTGCGCTGTAAGGCCACCGCTTCTCCCGCGGCAGTCCGCGCCCGTGGTCGGCCAGGGAGACCACGACGGTGTTGTCCGCGACGCCGGAGGCGTCCAGCGCGTCGAGGATCTCGCCCACCTGCCGATCGAGGTCCGCGATGTTGTCGGCATGCCGGGCGATGTCGCCGCGTACGACCGGTGTGTCAGGGAGGTACGGCGGCACCGGCACGTCGGCCGGGTCGGTGACGCGTGCCGGCCGCGGCTTCTCCGGATTCCAGTGCTCGAGGTGCTCCCGTCTCGGATACTCGCCGTCGTCCGGCCACATGGACGACTCGTGCGTGATCGCGATGTTGACATAGGCGAGCCACGGCTGGTCCGGCATCGCACCCGAGCGCAGTCTGTCGATCCACGGCTGGTCGTCATCGCGCCAGCCACTCGTCGGCTCGAGATTGAAGTCGAGCTTGGTCGGCCAGCTCACGTAGTAGCCCGCGTCACGCAGCTCGTGGGTGAACAGCCGCGGCGAGTCCACCAACGTCGACCGCATGTGGTGCGTGCCGATCTTCATCGGGTACTGACCGGTCACCATGGTCGACCGCGACGGAGCGCAGACGGGATAGGTGGAGTAGGCCTCGTCGTAGCGACACCCACGCGCGCCCAGCCGATCGAGGTGGGGTGTGCGAACGTAGTCGGCGCCGTAGCAGCCTGCGATCCGACCGATGTCTTCACCCACCACCCACATGATGTTCGGACGGTCGGACACCCGCGATCACCTCTCCGTATCACATTGGTCGCACAGCCGTGGCACCCACCCTAGAGGGCCGGTCGGCCGATGACCGAGCGTGCTCGGCCGCTCCCTCGCTCAGCCTTCCGACGTACTCCACGACCGTGGATCCGCCGGATCGTGTCGAGGGTGTACGAACAGCCGTTGGCAACCGCGGAGGAGATCGCCGCGGAAGCGGAGCAGATCACTGCGAACGACGCGGGCGGCAGCCGGTTCGTCGCGTACGTCGACGACCAGCCCGCCGGCAGCGGAGCGATCGCGGTTCGGGATGACGGCTCCGCCTCACTTTTCGGGGCGGCGACCTATCCGGAGCTGCGCGGACGTGGTGCGTACCGTGCGATCCTGGCGGCCCGGACGCGCTGGGCCCAGCAGCACGGCGTACCGGTCCTGCTGGTCAGCGGCCGCCTCGCCACCTCCGCCCCGATCATGGGTCGAGTCGGATTCACCCTGCACGGCTACACCCGGTCCATCGCCGTACCAACAACACGGTAGAGCCCGCCTGCTCTACAGGCGGCGACCGATGGTGAGCACTGATGCCCAGTGACGGTTGAGCCGACCGTCGGGACGCGCCTCGAGCCGCCGCCGAATCTCCGCATACAGGTGCTGCCGCTTGGCCGCCTCCATGGCGACGTGACCGGAGAACGTGTCCAGCAGGGCGATGTACTCGTCAGCGGTATAGCGCAGCGCCCACAGGTAGCGTCGAACCGCCACAGCATCGAACAGCCCAGACGCTTCGAACTCGGCCGCACTGTCCGGCGTGGTCTCTGGCGGAGGCGGTGGCCAGGTCCCGTCGTGGGCCTCACCGATCTCGGCGTACACGGCCTGGATCTCGGTGAAGAACGGATCAAACCCCTCGGGCATCCCGTGGTAGGCACCCCAGACCGCCAGATGCCCGTGCGGAGCGAGCAACTCCGCCGCCTTCGCGTACTTGACTTCTGGTTCAAGCCACGGCCAAGCGGTGGCAGCGTAGATCAGATCGAACTGCGTGCCTGCCCCCGGCTCCCATCGTTCGAACGAAGAGTGGACGACCTCGACGGCGAGGAACTCAGCGAGGTTGCGCCGCGCCTCCACCGCCAGGTCCTTCCCCAGTTCGATCGCCTTGATCCGAAAGCCCATCCGAGCCAACGGCAAGGTCGCCTTTCCCGGACCGCAACCCACCTCGAGAAGGGATGCTGACTGCTGCAAGCCGGTGGCGGCCAACAGATCGGTGTACAGCTGATCCGGGTAGTCCGGGCGAGCTGCCTGATACAGCGCCGCCGCGCTGTCGAAGGTGCTGCGTAGATCTCGCCTGTCAGCGCACATCCCGTCATCTTTCCTGGTCTCGAACGGACGGGCCGGAGCTATCTGGTGCGTGGGAAAGCAGGAGGTCCAGGAGCCGCACGGCGCCCGCCTTGTCGAGCGGATGGTTGCCGTTTCCGCATTTCGGGGACTGTACGCATGCAGGGCACCCGTCGTCGCAGCCACAGTCGGCGATCGCCAACCGGGTCGCCGACAGCCACTCGCGCGCCACCTCGAAGCCGCGTTCGGCGAAGCCCGCACCGCCCGGGTATCCGTCGTAGACGAACACCGTCGCCCGCCCCGTGTCGGCGTGGCGTCCGGTGGAGACGCCGCCGATGTCCCAACGGTCACAGGTGGCGAAGAGCGGGAGCAGACCGATGGACGCGTGCTCCGCCGCATGTACCGCACCTGGAATGTCCGCCTCGGTGAGCCCGGCCGCGGTCAGCTGGTGGTCCGGGAGCGTCCACCAGACCGCGGTCGTACGCAGGGTGCGCGGTGGCAGCGTCAGCGGATGTTCACCCAGCGGCTCGCCCGAGGGTGAGATCGCGAGGTACGACACGACCTGACTCGTGACCTCGACCGAGCCGAGCTCCAGCGACGCCTCACCCCAGTCCACCCGTCGGTCGCTCGTCAGTACGCGCACGTCGCTGGTCTCGCGGACGACCGTGGAATGGTCGTGATCGCCTCCCGCAGGCGAGACGATGGCGACTCCGGCGTCGAGCTCCAGCCGGTCGACGACGTAGGTGTCGCCCTGGTGGAGATAGACGGCGCCGTCGTGCACCGCGGCGTGTGAGGCGGCGGCGTCGACCGTGCCCAGCAGCCGGCCGGTCGACGCCTCGATCAGCCTGACCTGGGATCCACCGCCCGACCGGATGTCGGCGAGGTCGCTGGCGCGGTCGCGGAGGACCCAGAACCAGCCGGACGTACGGCGCCGGAGCTTGCCCTCAGCCTCGAGGGCGGCCACGGCCTCCGAAGCCGCCGGGCCGAACCGCTTCAGGTCCGCGTCGGTCACGGGAAGTTCGGCCGCCGCGGCCGCCAGGTGGGGGCGTACGACGTACGGATTGTCCGGATCGAAGACCGTCGCCTCCACCGGCGGTCCGAACAACGCCTCCGGGTGCCGCACGAGATAGGTGTCCAGCGGGTCGTTCCGCGGGATGAACACGGCGAGCGCGCCGCGCCCGTCACGCCCGGCGCGACCTGCTTGCTGCCAGACGGCCGCGCGGGTTCCTGGATAGCCGGCGAGCAGTACCGCGTCGAGCCCCGCAATGTCGATCCCGAGCTCCAACGCACTCGTCGTCGCAACCGCGAGCAGACTGCCGTCCTGCAGTGCGCGTTCGAGTTCACGCCGTTCCTCGGGAAGGTAGCCGCCCCGGTACGCCGCGACTCTGCTCTCCAGCGCGGGATCGACCTTGGACAGCTGCTCCCGGGCCAGGACGGATACCGCCTCGGCACCACGCCGGGAGCGTACGAACGCCACCGACCGCACCCCGTCGACAACCAGGTCGGCAAGCAGGTCCGCGGCCTCGGACGTCACGCTTCGGCGGAGCGGCATCCCGTGCTCACCGCGCAGGGACGTGACAGGCGGCTCCCACAACGCGAACGACAACCCGCCGTGCGGCGATCCGTCCTCCGTCACCTCCGCCACCGGGCGCCCGATCAGTCGTTCGGCCGACTCGGCGGGAGAACGCACCGTCGCCGACGCCAGGACGAAGACCGGATCGGCACCGTGATGCTCGAGGATCCGCTGGAGCCGCCGGATCACCTGGGCGACATGGGAACCGAACACGCCGCGGTAGTGGTGGCACTCGTCGATCACGACGTAGGCCAGTGAGCCGAGGAACCGTGCCCACCGCTCGTGCCCCGGCAGCAACGACCGGTGCAGCATGTCGGGGTTGGTCAGGAGGTACGCCGCGTTGTCGCGTGCCCAGGCGCGGTAGTCGCGGGAGCTGTCGCCGTCGTAGGTCACGGCCGGCAGGTCGGGTCCGCCGAGCTCCGTCACCGCTCGAAGCTGGTCGGCGGCGAGGGCCTTGGTCGGCGCGAGGTACAGAGCGGTACGTCCACGCCCGGTGCGACGGCCGGCTGGCTCGTCGATCCTGAGCAGGGGGGCGATGTCGAAGTCCAGGGCGAGCTGGCCCGGCAGCGGCTCGCGGGCCGGGCGTGACCGCTTCCGAGCGCCTCGGCCGGTGGGCACCCGGGGAGCCAGCACATCGGTGAGCAGAGGCAGCAGGTAGCCGAGGGACTTGCCCGACGCGGTCCCGGTCGCGATCACGACGTGGCGGTCCGAACGCATGAGCTCGGCGGTGGCGACCTGGTGGGTCCATGGCCGCTCGATCCCCCGCGCGCCCAGCCGGCGTACGACCTCACGCGGCACCCAGTCCGGCCACGGGGCGGTCCGCCCGGGACGCCCGGGTACGGACTCGACGTGCACGATCCGCTCCGCCCGGCCGTCAGGCGCCGCCAGCCGGGCCAGGACGCGGACAGGATCCACGCGAGCCGCGCCAGCGGCGGTCGAACCGGTGGACGAACCGATGGTCGAACCGGTGGCCGCCGACGGAGGAAGCTCACTCGCGGACATGACGCTCAGTGTCACACTGCGGACCCCCGGACTGTGGAGGAGCATGGCCCGAGCATGACAGCACCCTGTGGCCGATCGCGTGCTCGCCACAGGGTGCCGTTCGAGTGGACGGTTCAGAGCAGGCTGAGCCCGCCAGCTGCCAGCGCCTCACCGACTGGCTGGAAGAACGACTGGAAGCCGGCACCGCACGAGCCGACGGTGCCACCGGACGTGATGCCGATCGCGGTGCTTCCCTGGTAGAGCGAGCCGCCGCTGTCGCCCGGCTGGACGCAGGCGGTGGTCTCGATCATGTCGAACACGGTTCCCTCGGCGTAGTTGACCGTCCGGCCGTAACCCACCAGCGTTCCGGACGTCACACCTGTGGTCGAACCCGCCTTCTGGATGGCGGAGCCGGCCGGCGGGGACCCCACCTGGGTGAGTCCGTTGTTGGAGAGGGGAAGCGACGGGTTCGTGACCTGGATCAGGCCGTAGTCGTCGCCCGGGAAGCTGGATGCGACGGTGTTACCGATGGTCTCTCCGCTGCCGGTCGTCCAGGTCGAGCCGATGTTCGTGCAGTGGCCGGCAGTGACGACGTAGTTCTGCGAGCCGTTGGTGCCGATGACCGATGCCGAGCAGCGCCCACCGCCGGTGTGGATGGCGTCGCCGGGACCGAGTGTCAGTCGTGGCGCGGCGGGCACGCGCTCGATCCGTACGTCGTCGTCCATCGCCCGGGCGCGACTCAGGAACTCCTTCGTGGCGGCGTCGTTGTCGCTCTCGGGAACGCTGACGACCACCGTCTTCGTGGCGGGGTCCACGCCCCAGGACAGGCCGATCGTGCCCGAGGATCGCGCCTGGTCGTCGAGGTCGGCCTTGATCTGGTTCAGCTGTTGCACATCTGGCTGGGCCTGCGCAGTCGCCGGAACCGCGGCGAACGCGGACAGAACCACGAGCGCCAAGCCGCTGAGTAGTGCTGCGGTCATGCGTCTGAGGGTCAGCTCACGTGACATTTCCGCTGCTTTCCGCCACCAGCGCCGGGTAGGTGCTGGCAGCTGCACTTGGCTACGCGGGGCGCCGACGGCAGCGAGGGTGCTCGGTGGATCGACTTGCTGGTGAACTCTGCCGCGACGCGGTGGTAGCCGGAGCCTAGAAAGCCGATTTGACCTGAAACCAGGTCCCAAGGTCGAATTGTCCGACTTTGGTCAGGAGACATGGAACGCTTCACGCCTCTGACGCGTCGCGTCCGCACGCTCGAAGCGCTTCGGCAACCTCTGACGGATTGCAACACAAGTCGGTAACAAATCTCCCTCGGCCGCCGGTGATGGTGCAGGGTCTACTGATCAGGCGCTCGACGGGTCGACGTACGTGCCTGCCAGCGTGAGGTCAGCACGTCATACGAGGAGATGCCCACGATGCGGATGGCGCGCGTTCTTGCCGTCGTAGCTGCGGCCACGATTGCGGTGTCCGGCTGCGGATCCGGCAACGACGACGGCGACGCGGATGCCCCCGAACAGAAAGTGCTCCACAGCGCACTCGGGCAGAGCGTGGACACCTTCCTGCCCGCCGACTCGAACGTCGGCGACAACATCGGTGTCGATGACGTCCTCTTCTCCGGGCTGGTGCGCTACGACATCGAGACCGGCGAGCCGCACAACTACATGGCGAAGAGCATCACGTCCGAGGACAACACCACCTGGACGATCAAGATCGAGCAGGGCTGGACGTTCCACAACGACGAGCCGGTCGACGCCCACGCCTACGCCCGCGCCTGGAACGCCGCCGCGTACGGGCCCAACGCGTTCTCGAACAACTACTTCTTCGACAAGTTCGCCGGATACGACGAGCTGCAGGGCGAGGTCGAAGAGGACGACGAGGGCAACGTCGAGGTGATCAAGGAGCCGAAGGCCACGGAGCTGTCTGGTCTCAAGGTCGTCGACGACTACACCCTCGAGGCCACGCTCAGTGCCCCGTTCGCCGGCTTCCCGACGATCCTCGGCTACACCGGCTTCTTTCCGATGGCCGAAGAGTGTGCCGACGACCTGGACGCGTGTGCGGTCGAGCCGATCGGAAACGGACCCTTCAAGGTCGTCTCCTGGGACCGTGGTCAAAAGCTCATCGCCGAACGCTGGAAGGGCTACCAGGGCAAGGAAGTTCCCGACTACGACCGCATCGAGTGGCGGGAGTACGGCGAGAACGAAGTCTCCTGGCCGGACTTCCAGACCGGTGACGTCGACCTGTCCGCTCCGCCGCCGGAGCAGTGGGCCTCGGCGATGAACGACCCGGAGCTGAAGGAACGAATGGTCCAGCGGGAGACCACGGCCCTGACCTATCTGGGCTTCCCGCTCTATGCCGGCGAGCCCTGGACCAACCCGGACGTCCGCAAGGCCATCGCGTTGGCCATCGACCTGGACACCATCCTCGAACAGGTGGCGCCCGGCCAGTACACCCGCGCGACGAGTTGGGTACCGCCGACCGTCTTCGGTGGCAGGGACGACGTCTGCGACTACTGCCGGTACGACCCTGACGAGGCCAAGGACCTGCTCGCCAAGGCGGGTGGCTGGCCGAAGGGCAAGGCGATCCCGATCGCTCTCGGCGCCGACGAGACCCAGGAAGCGATCTTCAAGGCCATCGGCGACCAGCTCACACTCAACCTCGGCATCGAGTACAAACTGGTACCCAGCGAGGAGTTCTTCGACCTGCGTTCGGCGCAGAAGTTCGCGGGCCCGTTCCGGAACAACTGGTACGCCGACTACAACCTCAACGAGAACTACCTCCGGCCCGTCTATGCCAGCGGAGATCCGAAAGGCAACACGAACTTCGGCTACTACAACGAGAAGTTCGAGCAGAAACTCGATGAGGGCGACGAGTCGGCGACCACCGACGAAGCGGTCACGCACTATCAGGAGGCCGAGGACATTCTGGCCGCGGACTTCCCGACCGTCCCGCTGTACGTCAGCAACGCCATCACGTTCGCCAGCGAACGACTCGACAACGTGAAGCTCAACCCGTTCAGCGGTGCGGTTGCGCTTCGTGAGCTGAAGATCGTCGAGTGATCGACCACCCCACCACCCGGCGCTTGGGATCGCAGGCGGCGTCGCCGGCGATCCCATAGCTCGAGGAGAAGGACGCTGCGAGCGTGGGCAGTTACGTCGCCCGACGGGTGCTCCAGGGGATCTTCACGTTGCTCCTCGTCTTCTTCCTTCTCCATCTGCTCACGACACTGGCCATCCAGGTCAACGGAAGTCCAGCGCTGGCGTTCTTCGGCGACAAGATCCCCAGCGAGTCACAGCTGCTCGAGGTCAAGAAGCGCTACCACCTCGACGACTCCTGCTACGAGCACCTCGGAAGTCCCTGCGTCGGGCCGTTCCTCGAACGCCTCAACGCCTACGCCCACGGCGATTTCGGCTCGAACCTCCGCGGCGACCAACAGGTCACCGAAATGGTGACCACCGCGGCACCGAACACGCTGCGTCTCTTTGCGGTCGTGAGCATCACCTGGCTGATCGGTGGAATGCTGCTCGGGTCCGTCGCGGCGAGATACCGGAGCAGGGCACCGGACTACTCGATCCGGTTCCTCAGCATCCTGATCGACGCGTTCCCCGTCTTCGTGATGCTCCTTGTCTACAAGTACATCCTCGCCGTACCGATCGAACGGTGGATGGATGCGCACTTCGGTGACGAGAGCTTCCTCACCCTGATGTTCAAGCCCTCGTTCGATCCCGATCATCCGTGGGCCACCGTGATCGTCCCGGGCATCCTGCTCGGCATCACCGGGTCCGCCGCGTTCATCCGTCTGGTGCGGGCAAGTCAGCTGGAGAACTACCACGCCGACTACGTACGAACCGCCCGGGCGAAAGGTCTCGGCGACACCCGGGTGACGCTCTTCCACATCATCCGGAACTCGTCGATTCCGGTCGTGACCGCGATCGGGTTCATCTTCGCCGACGCGCTCGCCGGAGCGGTCATCACCGAGGGCCTGATGAACATCTACGGTATGGGCGGGTTGCTGTGGCGTTCGGTGCGCGAGAGCGAGGTCTCGGTGGTCGTCGGTACCGTCGCGCTGCTTGCGGTGGTCGTCCTCGTCGTCAACGTCGTGGTCGACCTGGCGTACGCGCTGCTGGATCCGAGGATCCGCTATGACTGATCCCGCCACCGCCGCGAGTGTCGCGGCCGGGAGCCGACGCGGGGCGGTCTCCCGGTCGCCGTGGTCCGATGCCCTCCGCACCCTCGTCCGCCGCCCGCCGGTGATCATCGCCGCGTTCGTCGTGGCGTTCTTCTTCCTGGTGGCGGCATTTCCGACGCTGTTCACCAGGACCGACCCCCAGCGCTGTGACATCGCTCAGTCGAAGATCCGGCCCCAGTGGTTCGACGGCCAGCACCCGTTCGGCACCGACCTTCATGGCTGCGATCTGCTCGCCCAACTGGTGCATGGCGCCCGGCCGTCGTTGCTGCTCGCGGTGATCGTGGTGGGCACCTCGGTGGTCATCGGAGTCGTACTCGGCAGCCTGGCGGGGTACTACTTCGGCGTCGTCGACGCGATCATCTCCCGGGCCGTGGAGGTCTTCCTCGTCGTGCCGCTTCTCCTCGCCGCACTCCTGGTCCTGTCCATCTTCCGTAACGTCGACTTCGGAGACAGCCAGCTCGCCGTGCTCGCCCCACCGGCGATCGTGCTGACGATGTTCGCCTGGATGGGATACACCCGCTACGTGCGGGCGAGTGTGATGGAGGCGAAGAACCTCGACTACGTGATGGCAGCTCGAGTGCTCGGTGCGTCGGACTTCCGGATCATCTTCCGGCACATCCTGCCCAACGCCATCGCGCCTGTCACCGCGCTCATTCCGGCCGCGGTGGCGGGGATCATCGCCGCCGAGGCGACGCTTGCCTTCCTGGGTATCGGCGTACGGCCCCCGGCGATCAGCTGGGGCATCATGATCTCCGGGGGCGCGGACTGGTTCACCGGCGGATACCCGCACCTGCTGCTCTTTCCGTTGGGGTGTCTGATCGCGACCATCCTGGCCCTCGTCGTCCTCGGTGACGCCCTGCGCGACGCCCTCGACCCGAAGCTGAGGTGATGGAAGCCGATGGCAGTTCCCCTGCTCGAAGTCGAGGATCTCGCCGTGGAGTTCCACACCCGCGACGGGATCGTGCAAGCGGTCAACGGGGTTTCCTGGTCGGTGAGTCCGGGACGGACACTCGCCATCGTCGGCGAGTCCGGGAGTGGCAAGAGCGTCAGCGTCCAGGCGGTCATGGGTCTGCTGCAGGCGCCCCCGGCGAAGGTCGTACGCGGTGAGATCCGATTCGCCGGCGACAACCTGCTGGCGATGGACCGCCGACAGCACCGCGCCATGTGTGGTGAGCGGATCGCGATGGTGTTCCAGGACGCGCTCGCCGCCCTCAACCCCGTCTACTCGGTGGGCTTCCAGCTGACGGAGGCTCTGGTCGTACGCAAGAAGCTGCGTAGGCGGGAGGCGAAACTGCGTGCGGTCGAGCTCCTGGATCTTGTGAAGGTGCCGAACGCCAGGCAACGGGTGAAGGAGTACCCGCACCAGTTCTCCGGTGGCATGCGGCAGCGGGTGATGATCGCGATGGCCCTGGCGATGGAGCCCGAGGTGCTGATCGCCGACGAGCCGACCACGGCGTTGGACGTGACGGTGCAGGCCCAGATCATGCG
>JBOHED010000169.1:0-2774 GCA_050700915.1 Actinopolymorphaceae bacterium
CAACGAGATCGCCCCGATCTCGATGGCCGAGGCCTACGCCACCTTCGCCGCACGCGGCCTGCACTGCCCGGCGACACCGATCCTCAAGGTGACCGACCGTCAGGGCAACCCGATCGAGACCACCAAGCCCCGCTGCAAGCAGGTCCTCCCGCAGGCGGTCGCGGACGGCGTCAACTACGTCCTCCGCCAGGTCGTCGACGGCGACGACTCCGGACGCACCGGCCAGTCGATGAGCATGGCGGACGAAGGCAGGCAGGTCGCCGGCAAGACCGGTACGAGCAACAGCCGTATCGCGGTCTGGTTCATGGGCTACACCACGAATCTCGCCTCGGCAGCTGTCGTCACCGACGCCGAGGATCCACAGACCAGCCTGATGGGTCAGCGGATCGCCGGCCGGGTCGTCAGCGGCGACCAGGTCTGGGGTGGCACGCTCGCCGGGCCGATGTGGCTGGCGGCGATGCGCGGCGCCCTCGAGGGCAGGAAGAGCCCGAACTTCGTCAACCCGAACCCCAGGATGCTCGAGGGCATCCCCACCACGGTCCCGTCCGTCGTCGGAATGGGTCAGGACGAAGCCCGGGCGGTACTGCGCAAGGCCAACTTTGTGATGGCTGTCGGCGGCGAGATGCACTCCGACCTGCCGCGCGGCACCATCGCCCGGCAGACACCGGGCGCCAACACCAAGGCCGGCTCGGGGTCGACGGTCATCATCTACCTGTCCGACGGCGTGAAGCCGAAGCCCAAACCGAAGCCCACGCCGAAGCCGATCCCGACCACACCGGGACCGTTCCCGAAGCCGACCCTGCCGCCACCTCCTGACGACGACGGCCCGCGTCCGGGCTGATCCGGCAGCCAACGCTGACCCCACACCGAATCGCGTAACTCGCGTGCCAGCGAGCCCGCAGGACCAGCTTGCACACCATAACCGCAGCCCGCCAGCAGCGAGCGCTAGGCCGGGTTGATCGTCGCAGGCGAACCCTCACCTAGCGGTAGGCCCAAAGCTGCTTGCCGTCTGGCGAGGTTGACGGTTTCACCGCGGTAGCGCAAGCTGCGGCCGGATCCCTCCACTGCCCCGCGCAACGTTCGCGCACGAGCTCTAAAGCCCGGATCCACCGATCGGCTTTGTGATTGATCGTTTCGGGATGGCTTTGGCGGTCGGGGTTGTACTTGGGCATGGGGTGGTGCCTGGCGGTGATCCCGAAGGGATCAATCGGGTCCTTTTCTACGATGGCGCTGAGGGCGAGATACCGGACAATCCGACGTCGAGTCAGTCGTTTCATCCGAACACCCAAGGAACTTCCTTCTACGCCGAGGCACTGAACGCAACACTGTGAGAGCTGGGAATGTGACCATGCCCGTTGACCGGCAAAGCCGGCCGCTGCTGCTCGTCCTCATTGCCACCCTGACAGTGCTCGGGTGCAGCAGCACACCGCCGGATCAGCAGGCGCGCGAGGCAGCCGTGGAGGCGGTCGTCGCTGGACCGGCGCTGGCGAGTTCTGCCCTCCAGCCAATCCTTAGGAACCCTGGTCTTACTGCGGAGGACGCCCTCCGAGAGGGTGGGTATGCGGTTGAGGAGGTCACCGGATGGGCAGACGTGATCGGCTCCTCTGTGGTGATACTCGACCGACGCATCACCCCGGATGGCCAGGTCAGCTACGACGTGCTCTTCTTCGCCAAACACACCGTGTCGGTGCCCCTATCGTCGGGGCATTCCTCTGCGCGGATGTGCGTGCAGCTCCTCGGTCCGATCAGCAGGGGCGCGGTCGTCGAGATCCGACCGCTGGCCTGTCCAGCCAGCGCTGAACCGCAAGCCAAGGTCGAACTCGACTATGAACCGCCGTCACGGTGACCACGCCTCCCTCCGGAAGTCGGCGGTACCAAGCCGCAGGGGTTCGCCAGCCTCAGCCCAAATGGGCGCGGACGACGGCGGCGACGCGGCCGCCCTCTGCGCGACCCTTCACCTGAGGTTGGACGACCTTCATCACCGCGCCCATGTCCTTCATGCCGGTCGCACCGGTCTCCGCGATCGCGGTTCGTACGATGCCGTCCAGGTCGTGGTCGGACAGCTGCGCGGGGAGGTACTCCGCGATGATCTCGCCCTCAGCGCGTTCCTTGGCGGCGAGATCGGACCGACCGGCCTCGTCGTAGGCCTCCGCCGCCTCGCGACGCTTCTTGGCCTCCTTGTCGAGGACGTCCAGCACCTCGGCGTCGGACAGTTCGCGGGATTCGGTGCCGGCAACCTCGGCGTTCGTCACCGCGGTGAGACTCATCCGCAGGGTCGACGAACGTACCTTGTCCCGGGCCTTCATCGCGGTCGTCAGGTCGGCACGCAGCCGCTCCTTGAGGGCACTCATACGCCCGATCGTAGGCCGAGTTGGTGGAGTTTGTCGGGCTCCATCCCGGCAGTCCTCCGCCAGCTCGACGGTTCGCGATCATGAACCGTGGTGCGACCATGTGAGCGACCCAGGGGTGTGGGAGCCTGTCAGAGTGCATCGCAGCCTCAAGGTCGCCCTGGGAGCCACCGCCGGCGTCGCCGCCGCTGCCGCGGCCTGTGTGACTTATGCCGCGCGCTACGAGGTGAAGGCCTACCGACTCCGCCGCTTCGACGTGCCTGTGCTGCCGCCGGGGAGCCTGCCGCTGCGGGTCCTGCACATCTCCGACCTTCACCTCATGCCCGACCAGACGGACAAGGTCGAGTGGGTACGCCGCCTCGCCGCGCTGGAGCCGGACCTCGTGGTCAACACCGGCGACAACATCTCCCACCCCGACGCGATACC
>JBOHED010000170.1:0-6747 GCA_050700915.1 Actinopolymorphaceae bacterium
GCGGCCGGCGCGGCCGTCTCGCGGTCGTCGAAGACGTTGGTGAACACCAGGCGGGATCCCCCCTCGCCGTCCGTGGTCAGTTCCCAGCGCAGGACCTCCGCGTCCCAGGTGTACTCCAACAGGTACGGCGGATCGACCCGCGTGATCTCCCCGGTCCCGGCCTGGTCCTCGGTCATGCCGTAGCGGCGTTCCTGTTCGGCGGTCGGGACGAACCGGAGCTTCGCGCCCGGCGTCAGGTCGAAGTCGACCACCGCTGGGAACCACGCGCGCAACTGGTCCGGCTCGGTGATCGCTCTCCACACCTTCTCCGGCGGATGAGCGAAATGCCGCTCGAACCGGAGCGCGTACCGGCCGTCCTCGGTGGTCTTCAGAGTGCCCAGCATGAGGTCGGGCCCTTTCCGTACGTACGAATGTCGTCGAGGGGACAGGTGCGAGGCGCGTCGGTTCAGTCGCCCAGGACGCGCAGCTGTGCGGCGAGCTCGTCGATGCGCGCGCGCCAGGCGGCGAGTGCGCCGGACTGCTCGGCGGCCACGCCGTCCGCGCCGGTCTGGGTGAGGACGAGTCGGGCGCCGTGCCCGGTGCCGGCGGTCAGCTCCCAACGGACCCGCCCCGCGGCGTCGTCCCCGCCCACGTACCACGCGTACTCCAGCACCATCGGGCGATCCACCGCGGTGACGGCTCCAGGACGGACCTCGGCGACCGTGAACCCACCAGGAACCGCGCCGCCGACCTCCAGGACATCTGCCCCGTCGCGACCGAGCAGCCTCCAGACCTCCTCGGCCGGCTGGGTTAGGTGGCGCTCGAACCGCACCCGCCAGCCATCGTCCGTGGCCTCCACGGTGCCCTCGTCGAGGCCGAACGCCGTGACGTACAGGTCGTGCAGCTCGCCCGACGGATGCTCGTGCACCACCGGGCGACCGGCGACGAGCAACTCCAGCGCGTCGAGGCAGCGCTGCCAGCCCGAGGCGAAGCTCGCCGCGCCGTAGCGGTCGTCGAACGCGTGCGTGAAGACCAGCAGGCAGCCGTCGTCGTGTGGGCGCAGCTCCCAGCGCAGCAGGTCGTCCTCCCAGGTGAACGCGATCACCCGTGGCGGGTCGAGCTCGACGATGGTGCCATCCACGCGGGGTCCCGGTCCGTCGCCCATGTCGAAGCTGACCTTCGCTCCGACCTCGAGCTCCATCTCCACGGTCGCCGGAAACCACTGGCTCAGCTCGGCCGGCTCGGTCAGCGCGCGCCAGACCTTGGCTGGTGGATGGGCCATCCGGCGTTCGATCCGCAGCGTAGGGCGGCCGTTGACGGCGAAGAACGTCTCGGTCATCGGGTGTCCTCAGGCTCGTCGGGCATCGTGTCGAGATGACGTTCGAGGGCGTCGAGGCGGTCGGCCCACAGCCGCCGGTACGGCGCGAGCCAGGCGTCGAGCTCGGCCAGCGGTTCGTACCGGAGCTCGTACCACCGGCGCTGGGCGTCCGGACGCACCCGGACCAATCCGGCCTCGCGCAGGACGCGGAGGTGCTTGGACGTACCCGGTTGGGAGAGTCCGAGCTGGTCCGTCAGCTCGCCGACCAGTCGGGGTCGCTCCAGGAGCAGGTCGAGGATGCGTCGCCGGGTGGGCTCGGCGATCACGTCGAACGGTGCGGGCGCGGTCGGCATGCACTGAACATACCACAACAGTTATATGCCGTGATAAGAACGTACGAATGACCGAAGAACCCCCGCCCACGCCTCGGGCGCCGGGTCCGGTTCACTCCTCAGACGTGGAACGCGGCCCCTTGGACATGTCGAGGACGCACAGCGTCGTCCCGAACGGGTCCTCCAGAACGGCGCACCACCCGATCGCGATCTCCAGCGGTCCGCTGTGGAGGCGGCATCCCGCTCGGGCCAACTCCCCGCAGGCGTGACGCACGTCGTCGACGAGGTAGTGGACATTGACGGGGCCGGGAATCCCCGGGTCGTCGTGGACGACCACCTCGGCGTCGGCCTCGGGCAGGCCGAGGCCGACGCTCGTGTGACTGCCCTCCGAGTCGGCCCAGAGCCGGCGCAGGCCGAACACCCTGACGTAGTAGTCCGCGGCGGCGGACACGTCCTCGACCCGGACCATCACGCAGTCGATCTTCCGCAGCATGCCGACAGTCTGTCGCCGGCCACCCCCCGAGGCTGGCGAGGGCGAAGCGCCCAGGCGTGGCGCGGGTCCGTACCCTTGTCCCAGCGTGACCCCGGGAGACCTCTCGCGACGAGGCATTGGCCCTCCCGCGCAAGTGGTGTCGTACGACGCTCGTCTTCGCTGGAGGTCTGCCGCGTGCACGTTCCGTTCTGGCTCTGGTTGGTCACGGTCCTCGGAATCGGCGCGATCATCGTCGCGGACCTCGCGTGGGCAGGCCGCCGTCCGCACGCCGTGGGAGTACGCGAGGCGGCGGTCTGGGTGCTCATCTATGTCGGACTGGCGCTCGGCTTCTGTGTCGGACTCGTCGTCGCGTTCGGCAGCGAGCCGGCCGAGGAGTTCCTGGCGGGGTACGTCACCGAGTACACCCTGAGCGTCGACAACCTGTTCGTCTTCGTCATCCTGCTGGCCCGGTTCGCCGTACCCGCGATCGACCAGCACAAGATCCTGCTGATCGGAATCGCCATCTCGCTGGTGCTGCGGAGCGCGTTCATCGCGGTCGGCACCGCGGCGGTCCACGCGTTCGAATGGATCTTCTACGGCTTCGGTGCCCTGCTGATCTACACCGCCGTCAAGCTCGCCCTGCAGAAGGACGGCGACGAACCGGACTTCGGCAACAGCCGCATGGTGCGGTTGATGCGCCGGCTGGTGCCGACATCCGCCGATTACGACGGATCGCGCATGGTGACCACCGTCGACGGTCGGCGGATGTTCACCCCGATGGTCGTGGTGGTGCTCGCGATCGGTGCCGCCAACGTCGTGTTCGCCCTCGACTCCATCCCGGCGATCTTCGGGCTCACCCAGAACGGCTACCTGGTCTTCGCGGCCAATGCCTTCGCACTGATGGGCCTTCGGCAGCTGTACTTCCTCATCGGTGGGCTGCTCGACCGACTGCTGTACCTGAGCTACGGACTGGCCGTGATCCTCGGCTTCATCGGCGTGAAGCTGATCCTCGAGGCCGCCGAGGACGAGGGTCTGCGCGACATCGGCTTCGTCCACCTTCCTCACATCGGCATCGTCGCCTCGTTGGCCTTCATCGGCGCGACGCTCCTCGTCACCACGGTCGCGAGCCTGGCCGCCCGGCCGGCGGCCGGACCCGCCGGAGACTGACCTCGCAGCGCGTGCGCGGCCCGTTCGTTACGCTGCAGGGTCACGGAGCGGAGTGGTCAGGCGAGGAGGTCAGGCTGTGGCGCGCGGACAGCTGCGGGAAGCGGTACGCCCGGTCGACGGCGCCGTTCCGAGGATCGCCGCGGTCATCGTGACCATGGGCACCCGTCCGGCAGAGTTGTCGGCCCTGTTGGATTCGGTACGTACGCAGGAAGGTCCGCCGCTGCGGATCGTCGTCGTCGGAAACGGCACGCCCCTGCCGGGCATGCCGCAGGGTGTCGAGGCGATCGAGCTGCCGGAGAACCTCGGCCTGCTCGCGGGACGCAACATCGGACTCGCCGCGCTGCGTGCTCATGGGGATGTCGATGTCGTGATGTACCTCGACGACGACGGCCTGCTGCTCGACTCCCGCACCGGCGAGCTGTTGCGGGCGGCGTTCGCGAGCAATCCGTCGTTGGGGATCGTCGGGTTCCGGATCGCCGACGAGCAGGGTACGACGCAACGGCGGCACGTCCCTCGGCTGCGGGCCACAGATCCGCGGCGGGGCTCGGAGGTCACCACGTTCCTCGGTGGTGGCAACGCGATCCGGATGGCCGTTGTCGACCAGACCGGCACCTGGCCGGAGGAGTTCTACTGGGCGCACGAGGAGACCGACGTCGCGTGGCGGGCCCTCGACGCGGGCTGGCGGATCGACTACCGCCCCGACATCGTGCTCCAGCACCCGAAGACTTCGCCGGCCCGGCACGGGTCGACCTACTACCGGCTGACCGCACGCAACCGGGTGTGGCTGGCCCGGCGGCACCTACCCGCCGTCCTCGTTCCGATCTATCTCGGCACCTGGATCGTGGTGACGCTGCTCCGCCGGCCACCGGGGGCCGGTCTTCGACAGTGGTGCGGCGGTTTCGCCGATGGCTGGCGGACCTTCCCCGGCGTACGTCGGCCGATGAGATGGCGCACGGTCTGGCGGATGACCAGGCTCGGCCGCCCACCCGTCGTCTGATCGCAGGATCGGGCGCCGTCGTCCGACGGCGGGATCAGACGCCGGCCAGGAAGGTACGCAGGTGCGCGGCGACGGTCTCGGGCGCCTCGACCCACGGACTGTGGCCCGCGTCGGGCACCGCCACGAGTCGGGCGCGGGGGATCAGGTCGAGGAGCAGGCGGGTGTGGGCGAGCGGTCGCGGATCGGCTTCGCCATGGAGGATCAGCGTGGGTGCGCGCACCTTCGGCGCGAGAGCCTCGACGTCCGGCTCGTCCCCGACGAGCCCGCGGTTCGCTCGCCAGTTGATGGCGTACGGCGTGACCGCCTCCTCGCGCGCGGCGGCCTCCGCCGTGGCCGGGTCGGCGTAGCCGGGAAGCCAGCACAGCGTGCGGTAGTCCACCTCCTCCTCCCACGTACGCTCCCGGTCCTCGAGCTCGGCCAGGCGGGTCCGCTGCTCGGGGGTGAGCCGCCGGGCGGACTCGGCCCGAGACGGCTCCCGCCACGCCGAGCCGGGCCCGACACCTCCGCAGTAGACGACCGCGCGGGTCCGCTCCGGATGGGTCCAGGCGTACGCCAGCGCGAGCGTGGCGCCCCACGAATGACCGAAGACGACCCACTGGTCGTGTCCCCAGTACGCCCGCAGAGCGTCGAGATCGGCGATCGCCCGGGCAAGGCGGTAGTCGTCCGGTCCGGTGGACCGACCACAGCCGCGTTGGTCGTACCGGTGGACGACATGCGGCGGGTCGATCATGCTCGCGACCGGGCCGAGGTTGTCCCACAGTCCAGGTCCCCCGTGACACAGAACCACCGCTGGACCGGACGCCGGACCAGCTGCCCCACCGGCCGTCCCACCGGCCGTCCCACCGGACGTGAGGGTCCACAGCCGGGCCCCATCGTCAATGGTCACGGGGCTTTCGGTCACTTCGGTCAGTTTGCCGGCTCCACTCATCCCGAGACGGTAGCGTCGCCCGAGTCGGCTCGAAACGGCGCATCGGTCGCCATCGCCACCAGGAGAAGGACGCCACTGATGGTTCGCAAGGCAGTCATCCCCGTTGCCGGGTTGGGCACCCGGCTGCTTCCCCTGACCAAGGCGCTGCCCAAGGAGATGCTGCCTATCCTCGACAAGCCTGTTCTGCAGCACACCATCGAGGAGCTCGTCGCCTCCGGCATCGAGGACATCATCATCGTCACGTCGAGCCGCAAGGCGCTGATCTACCAACACTTCGCGCCCGACGAGGACCTCGATGTACGCCTGCGTTCCGACGGCAAGTCCGACCTCGCCGACACGCTGCACGCCGTGACCTCGATGGCCCGGATCAGCTACCTCTACCAGCACGGTCCGTACGGCAACGGCACGCCGGTGCTCAACGCCGCCCGCATCGTCGGCAACGAGCCGTTCATGGTGTTGTGGGCCGACGACGTGTTCACCGCGGCCGTCCCGCGGGCCCAGCAACTGATCGCGGCGTACGAACGCACCCGCGCACCGGTCCTCGGTCTGATGCCGATGGAGCCGCACGAGTCCCGCCGCTACGGCGTACCCATCGTCGACGACGAGCTCGGTGCCGGCCTGCTGCGGATCTCCGGCATCATCGAGAAGCCGGCGCCCGAGGAGGCGCCGTCGAACTACGCCGCCATCGGCGGGTACGTCGTCACCCCCGGCATCGTCGCCGAGCTGGAGAACCAGGTCGAGCGGCACCGTGACAATCCCAACGGCGAGATCTACCTGTCGGGCGCCATCCACGCCCACGCGAAGGAGAGTCCCGTCTTCGGACAGGTCATCGAGGGCACCTGGTGGGACACCGGCAACCCGCTGGGCTACCTGCGGGCGCAGTTCGCGGCCGCGCTCGACCACCCGGAGTACGGTCCCGAGCTGCGCAAGCTCGCCAACGGTGGCCGCGCACCGGGCCCACGCTGAGCGCTGAGGGATGGTCGGCGCTGTCCGCCACCCGCGGCGACGGTCGCGGTCAGCTGGCGGGCTCACCGGCGTCGGAGGGGGCGCACAGCCGTTCGATCCCGAGGCTCGCGATGAGCAGCCGTTCCTTCGCGTTGCCCAGCAGCTGTGCGGTCCAGGTCGTGAAGCCGCCGTCGCCGAGCTGCAGCCGCCGCCCGTCCGGAAGCGTGCCGTGGAGGTGGAAGCACGCGCCGACGTAGTAGCCCCGGCCGCCCTCCCGCTCGTCGTCGAAGGCCACCGCGACGTCGGGGAACCGCTCGGCCAGCGGCGACAGGACGTGCTCCTGCAGCACCGGCTTACGCAGCCCGTCCGCCAACTCGGTGATCGTCAGGCGTATGTCCGACAACGCAGTGCCGGCCTCCCGCACCCGGGCCAGCAGGCGCAAGAGTGCGCCAAGCTCGTCGCGCAGGCTGGTCGTCTCGAACCGGAACGAACCCTCGTCCCGCCCGGCCGTCGTCAGGGCGAGCAGCCGGAAGTGCGGCCACATCGCCGGCCCGTCGAACAGCTGTCCCCGCACGAGCCGGTGCGACGCGCACAGGCGTACCCGCGAGC
>JBOHED010000171.1:0-8159 GCA_050700915.1 Actinopolymorphaceae bacterium
GCTGGATGCTGGCGCGGCCATCGACGCGACGTCGATGTGGGGAGTGACTCCGCTCGAAGTCGCGATCTACCACGGGTCCGTCCAGGCGATCGATTCCCTTGCCAGTCACACGATTGTGCCGTGGGCATTGTGGACCGTCGCCGCGTGTGGCGACGTCGACCTCGTACGCACCTGCTTCGACGTGCGCGGGCAACCGCTTCCGGAGGCGACCGCGCACCGCCCTTCGCCCACCGGTGACGGGTGGCCGCCGCGACCACCGGCAAGCGACGACGTTGCCGAGATCCTTGCCGAGGCGTTCGTTCACGCCTGCCAGAGCGGCAGGATCGAGGTGATCGAATGGTTCCTCTCCAACGGAATTGACCCGGACCGGGCCGCCTACTACGGCATGACGGGACTGCACTACGCCATTGCCCAAGGGTTCCTTGCCGTCGTACGTCTGCTCGTTGGCCGAGGTGCGTCGGTACGCCTTCGCGACGAACGTTTCGACGGCGATGCGTATGAGTGGGCGCAGCACTTCCTCGAGCAGTACCCCGACGACGTTGAACGTCGAGCGATCCATGACCTGCTGCGGACGTACGGAGGAAAGGCGTAACGGCAACTGCGGAGCGCTACGAAATCGTTGACTCACTCACGATCCGTGTTCACGCAGCCCGTCTTGCCGGCCTGGTGTTCCGGTCATCTGGCAAAGCCCTGTGTGGCATGGCTGTTTCGTCTGGCGGGAAATGGCCACGGTTCACGGGCCTGAACCGGTCTCGGACTCAACGAGATCGACTTTCCATCTCCCCAGGAGCATGCGGGTTGGGCTATCGTCGGCCCTGGTCGGCATGATCGTGCGTATGTCGCTCGACCGGTTAGCGGTGGGAACTGAAACGCGCGGATCGATCGCAACGCCTCCTCCTGGGGACGGGTGCGGTAAGACGACCCAGGCCCGCGCCGGGCGGGTCTGCACCCGTACGGCCTTGAGGAGAAGGTCATGACGCAGGGAACCGTGAAGTGGTTCAACGCCGAGAAGGGCTATGGCTTCATCGCCGTAGACGGCGGGAATGACGTTTTCGTTCACTGGTCGAAGATCCAGATGGACGGCTACAAGTCTCTCGCCGATGGCCAGTCGGTCGAATTCGAAGCTGTCGAGGGTCCCAAGGGACTCGAGGCGCACGAGGTTCGCGCCGTCTGAGATGGCTCAAAGTCGGGTCTCATCGGCCCGGTCGCACCACCCGTTTGGGGTCCGGACGGTATGACCGTCCGGACCCTAAACTCGTCACCGGACCTGAACTGTTTCGGCGGTAACCCTTCCACCGCACGCGGTCTGGACTCGGTTGGCGGTCGCGCTCTGGCGCGCATCGAATGTGGGGAAATGGTTGACCGGGCCGACCGGGCGTTCTGGTCAACCATTTCTCCACATTGAACGTATTGAACGTCCAGACGCAGGCGCAGCAAAGGTTCTGGCGATGGGTGAGAGGGCGCTGGCCGAGCTCGTCACCCGGCTCCGAAAACCTACGGTGCTCGGTAGCCCTTCCACACCACCCTCGGGATGGGGTTGGCTGTGGACAGCGCGAGCGGGACGAAGTCGCCTGGCCTTAGGATTGGCTGTTCATGTCGGCCGGCGCGGCCTTCTGGGCAGCCGGATCCTTCCGAGCAAAGGATCTGACGATGAGTGAGTCCCCGGACAAGAGTCTCGCGCGCATCAGAGGTCAGAACGCGCCGGACCGGCCGGCCGAAGCCCCGTCCCCGTCCCCGTCCGGCAACCGTGCGGGAGAAGGAACGGTCTCCTCGCCAGTCTCGCCCACGGCCATACCACTCGACGCGAGAGCGGCGGTGGCCGGACAACAGTTCGGGTTCGGATGTCTCCTCGCTCTTGGGTTCATGCTCGCGTTCTTTCTCGGGTTGATCGCAGTGTTCGCGGTGGCGTTCGCCGCGTTCGAACGCGACGTCTTCGGGGCTGTCGTGGCACTTGCCTTCGTGGGCATGACTGTCGGCGTGATCGTCACTCTGGTGAAGTGGATGAGGCGACGCCGGACCTGGCTGTCTGGGACCACGCTTATCGTCCGCGGTCCGTTCGGAACGAACACGTGCGATCTGGCCACGTCGCCGGTGTCGGTCGACTCGGCGGCCGAGACCAGGACAGTGTCGGGCTACGGCCCCAACGGCACGACGTCGACCACTGTCGCGACAGGCCGCCGGATCCCCTATCTCGTCCTCCGTGAGGCCGGGACGGGCAAGGTCGTCCGACTCGTGCTCCGCGGAGCACGTGGCAGGTTGCTCCCGCCGGACCAGCTCCATCTGTTGGCGACGGCGCTCTCGGCCGGCCCCCGGCCGCAGCCGTACGACCAACAAGCCCAACAGATCGCGGCTGGTCTGCGCGAGCTGGCCGACAATCCGTTCAGCGGGCACATCTAGCCGGCCTTGTCGGAGGGCAGCGACCAGACACCGTGGTCTGCTCGCCGCCGGAGTCACCGCGGCCGAACCGTGATCGTCCGAGGGGGTCGCCGCCGATGGCCCTGCCGACCCGGACGGGCTCCACCTCGACCGCCCACCTTGACCGCCCACCTTGACGGGCGGGACCGCACCCGCCAGGCCCGCCGCTGCGCCCGGGTCGCTTGCACTCTCCCCGGTCGAGTGCTAAACACGTGCTTAGCACTCGAAGGTCGCGAGTGACAATCCGCTGCAGGGCGGTTCGGCGAGGCCCCTGGCATGGTGAGGGGCCGTCCGTCGCGGGCGTCGGGCCGGCCACACGACATCCACCCGACTGGGGGAGGATCCAGCTAGATGCCCAAGATCATCGCGTTCAACGAGGACGCGCGACGCGGCCTCGAGCGGGGCATGAACAGCCTCGCCGATGCCGTCAAGGTGACCCTTGGACCCAAGGGCCGCAATGTCGTCCTCGAAAAGAAGTGGGGCGCGCCGACGATCACCAACGACGGCGTCTCCATTGCCAAGGAGATCGAGCTCGAAGACCCGTGGGAGAAGATCGGGGCCGAGCTCGTCAAGGAAGTTGCCAAGAAGACCGATGACGTGGCCGGTGACGGCACGACCACCGCGACCGTCCTGGCGCAGGCGCTGGTCCGTGAGGGCCTCCGCAACGTCGCTGCCGGTGCCAACCCGATGGGTCTCAAGCGTGGCATCGAGGCCGCCGTCGAGCGGGTGACCGAGCAGCTCGCGCAGGCCGCGAAGGACGTCGAGACCAAGGAGCAGATCGCGAGCGTCGCGGCTGTCTCCGCCGGTGGCGACACCAGCGTCGGCGAGATCATCGCCGAGGCGATGGACAAGGTCGGCAAGGAAGGCGTCATCACCGTCGAGGAGAGCAACACCTTCGGCCTCGAGCTCGAGCTCACCGAGGGTATGCGCTTCGACAAGGGTTACATCTCGGCGTACTTCGCTACTGACATGGAGCGGATGGAGGCGACGCTGGACGATCCGTACGTCCTGATCGCCAACTCCAAGATCTCCGCCGTCAAGGACCTGCTGCCGGTCCTCGAGAAGGTCATGCAGTCGGGCAAGCCGCTGCTGATCATCGCCGAGGACGTCGAGGGCGAGGCTCTGGCCACGCTCGTCGTCAACAAGATGCGCGGCACGTTCAAGTCGGTGGCCGTCAAGGCGCCCGGTTTCGGGGACCGCCGCAAGGCCATGCTGACCGACATCGCCATCCTCACCGGTGGCCAGGTCATCTCCGAAGAGGTCGGTCTCAAGCTCGAGAACGCCTCTCTCGACCTGCTCGGCCGGGCCCGCAAGGTCACGGTCACCAAGGACGAGACGACCATCGTCGAAGGCGCCGGCGACTCCGACCAGATCGCGGGACGGGTCAACCAGATCCGCGCCGAGATCGAGAAGAGCGACTCCGACTACGACCGCGAGAAGCTGCAGGAGCGGCTGGCCAAGCTGGCCGGCGGCGTCGCGGTGATCAAGGTCGGCGCCGCCACCGAGGTGGAGCTGAAGGAGCGCAAGCACCGGATCGAGGACGCCGTTCGCGCGGCCAAGGCCTCGGTGGAGGAGGGCATCGTCGCCGGTGGCGGCGTGGCGCTCGTCCAGGCCGGGATCAAGGCGTTCGACAAGCTCGACCTCGAAGGTGACGAGCTCACCGGTGCCAACATCGTCAAGGTGGCGCTGGAGGCTCCGCTCAAGCAGATCGCGGTCAACGCGGGCCTCGAAGGCGGTGTGGTCGCGGAGAAGGTGCGCGGTCTGCCTGCCGGACAGGGCCTCAACGCCGCGACCGGCGAGTACGTCGACATGCTCAAGGCCGGCGTTCCCGACCCGGCGAAGGTCGTTCGTTCTGCGCTGCAGAACGCCGCGTCCATTGCCGGCCTCTTCCTCACTACGGAAGCGGTCGTCGCGGACAAGCCGGAGAAGGAAAAGGCACCGGCGGGCGGCGACCCGTCCGGCGGCATGGGTGGCATGGACTTCTGAGTCCCACGCCCACCTTCTTCCGTACGCATAGAACAAAGAAGGGGCGGTCCCGGAGCAATCCGGGACCGCCCCTTCTGTGCTGTCCCGGGCAAGTGATCACGAAGGCTCACCGGTGCCACGGCCCCGCGGGAGTTTCATGGTCACCGGAAAGGCTGGGCATTTCGGGGGCGTACGGAATGATGGGCGGCATGGACACCAGCCTCGGCCGGGCCAGGGCCCTGCTCGCCGCTCATCCGCTCGTCGACGGGCACAACGACCTGCCGATTGCGATGCGGCAGCATGCGGCATACGACTTCGACACACTTGACATCGCCGAACTCGCGCCGGCCCTGCACACGGACATTCCGCGGCTGCGGGCGGGCGGAGTCGGGGCGCAGTTCTGGTCGGTCTACGTCCCCAGCCGGTTGCAGGGTGATCATGCGGTCTCGGCGACGCTCGAGCAGGTCGATGCGGTGGAGGCGATGGTCCGCCGGTATCCCGACACGTTCGGGCGTGCGGCCACGGCCGACGAGGTGGAGAAGGTCTTCGCGTCTGGGCGGATCGCTGCCCTGATGGGCATGGAGGGTGGGCACTCGATCGACTGCTCGCTCGGGACGTTGCGGATGATGTACGCGCTCGGCGTCCGCTACATGACCCTGACCCACAACGACAACGTGCCCTGGGCCGACGCTGCGACCGATGAACCGGGCCAGGGCGGCCGCGGCCTCTCGGCGTTCGGTGAGGAGGTCGTCCGCGAGATGAATCGGCTGGGCATGCTCGTCGACCTCTCCCACGTCGCGGCCGACACGATGCGCGCGGCCCTGCGGGTGAGCGAGGCGCCGGTGATGTTCTCGCACTCGTCGGCCCGCGCGGTCTGCGACGTCCCGCGCAACGTACCGGACGATGTGCTGGCGACCTTGCCGGACAACGGCGGCTTGTGCATGGTGACGTTCGTACCCGACTTCGTGGCGCCGGCGTGTGCGGAGTGGCGCGCCGAGGCTGCCGAGGCGGCCCGCGCACAAGGGGTGAACCCGCGTGATCTGCAGGCGTTCTTCCCCTTCGCGGACCAGTGGCGCGAGACCCATCCCAAGCCGGACGCGACACTGGCCGACGTGGTGGCGCACGTCGAGCATGTCCGTGCGGTGGCCGGCATCGACCACATCGGCGTCGGCGGCGACTACGACGGGACCGACACGTTGCCGATCGGGTTGGAGGACGTGTCCGGTTACCCACGCCTGTTCGCGGCGTTGCTCGACCGCGGCTGGTCCGAGGCGGAGCTGGTGAAACTGGCCGGCGGCAACGCGCTCCGGGTGCTGCGCGATGCCGAGGACGTCGCCGCCGACCTGCGGCAGCGCCGCGGCCCGTCGCTGGCGACCTACGCCGGCCTCGACGGCGAGGCACCGTCCTCGTAGAAGCCGGTGGAGCCGGGTCAGGTCGTGGTGCGCTGGGTGAGGCTGAACCAGTTGCCGGAGTCGTCGCGGAACAACGCCTCGATGCCGTAGAACTGCTCCTCCGGCGCGCGGATGAACTCCACGCCCTTGGCGGACAGTTCTTCGTAGTCCTTACGTACGTCGTCGGTCTCCAGGACGCCGGCACCGAAGGTGTTCGACGTGATCAGGTCGCGGATGATCTCGACCTTCTCGGCCGACAGGTGGGGGCCTTCCCGCAGCGGCATGAGTGCGATCTCCAGATCAGGCTGGCCTTTGGGACTGACGGTGAGCCAGCGCATGCCGTCACCGAATGGGGCGTCCGTGCGTACTTCGAAGCCGAGCTTGTTGACGTAGAAGTCGTACGCCGAATCCTGATCGAGTACGTAGACGCTGGTATGCGAAAGTCGCGTGATCATGCTTGCCTGGTCCCTTCCGAACGCGGTGCCATCGCTGCTTCCACCGAGGCTAGGCCGCCGCTCGGGCGGGCCGCATCTCCGATCTTGCGCGCGTGCACCGTTGGAGGAGGGCGCCCCTGAGGCGAACCAGCGGTGGAGGAGGGCGCCCTTGATCCAAACGGGCCACGCGGGGCATGCCCGGGGCCAAGACGAACCACGCCGGGGGCATGCGGGTGGGGTCGCGGGTGACCAGCTCAGGTGGGGAGGCGGTACCAGCGGCGGGCGGTGCCCGCGCGGACCTCGTCGAGATCGTCCGGCGCCACACCGTCGCCCAGGGCGCCGAGCAGATCCGCCATCGTCTCGGCGTACGTACGACGCAACGTGATCACCGGCCAGTTGCTCGCCAGCATCAGCCGGCGCGGACCGAAACACTCCAACGCCCACTGGACATATCGCGCCAACCGTCCCGCCTCCCACCCCGGCCACCGGGTGAGGACGTCGATCCCGACCGACAGCTTGAGCGCGATCGACGGGTGGGACGCGAGGCGCGTGATCCCGGACGCCCACGGCTCCCATCCGCCGGTGTCGAGCGGCGGCCGGGCGAGGTGGTCGGCGACGATCCGCAGGTCGGGCACGGCCTCGGCGATCCTGCACACATGGTCGACGTGGCCGGGCGTCACCGGCACGAGGTCCCAGGCGAGGTCACGCCGGGCCAACTCCCGCAGGACGTCGATGGTGCGCGGTTCGACCAGCCAGTCGGCGGGATCGCGCCCGACGAGGTAGCGGATCCCCCGGACGACCGGATGGGTGGTGAGCTCGTCCAGAGTCGCCAGCGCCGCTGCCGGATCCTGCAGGGGTAGCCAGCCCACCACCCCCACGACGGTGGGGGTCCGGGCGGCGTACTCCAGCAGGTAACGGTTCTCCGCCGGCACGTCGAGCGACTCCACCAGGATCGTCCCGGCCGCCCCGGTCCGCTTGAGTTCGGTGGCCAGGTCCGCCGGTTCGAAGTCGCGGGCCAGGGCGGGCAGGCCGGTGTCGCGCCAGTGCTGATGGTGTTCGGGCGTACGCCAGAAATGGTGGTGCGCGTCGATGCCCCCCGCCGCGCTCGGCGGCGACTCCGGACTCGGCGCGCTCTCCGTCGTCATCGGCCGAGCCGGCTCAGGAAAGGCCGGCGTAGTAGGCCTCGACCGCCTCGACGTCAGTGGTCGCGTCGGGCTCGCGTCCCAGCTTGTCGTAGATCTTCCGCCGGGCGTGTATGTCGGCGATCAGCACCGCGCGCGCGTGGACCGCGACCTCCTCGGCGATCTCCACGGGTACGACGATCACGCCGTCATCGTCGGCGCCCACGATGTCGCCCGGACGGACCTGTACGCCGCCGCAGGCGATCGTGGTCTGTACCTCGACGACCTCGATCCGGCCCGGGATGATCGGTCGCCCGCGGGCTGCCGCGCACACCGGCGTCTGCTGGAGGGCGATCTCGGCGGTGTCCCGGCAGTAGCCGTCGGTCACGATGCCCACCGCTCCGTTGGCCTGCGCGGAGAACGCGTTCGCCGAACCCCAGAAGCCCACCTCACGCGCGCCGCCGCCGTCGGTGACGAGGACGTGGCCGGGCGCCAGACCGGAGGGCGAGGCGGGCCGACCCACCTCGTTGAACCAGACGCTGTGCGCGGCCACGATGTCCTCGGTGGAGTTGAGCTTCCACATCGGGCGATTCGCCGGAACGCAGCGGATGGTCGCCGCCTCGCCCCAGAACCTCATGCCGAGCCAGAGCGGACGGACGTCGCGGTCCATCAGGCCGATGTCGAAGTAGCCGACCCCGTCCATGGCGTCGCAGACGTCGACGACCCGGAGATGTTTGTAGAGCTTGGCGAGATCAGACGTCTGGCTGTCGGTGGTCGGAGTCTGTGCTGTGCCCGTGGACATGCGGAATCCTTTCGGCGCGGCGGCGGTACTC
>JBOHED010000172.1:0-3248 GCA_050700915.1 Actinopolymorphaceae bacterium
TTCCTCACCGCGATCGGGCTCGACGAGGTGGCCAACCCGCGCCTTCGCGGAGCACGGGGACGAGGTGGAAGAGCATGAACGCGGTCCTGGACGTGCGCGATCTCCGCGTCCACTACGAAACCATGCAGGGCGACGTGATCGCGACCAACGGGGTCAGCTTCTCGGTCGCCGAAGGCGAGACGCTCGGCCTCGTGGGCGAGTCGGGCTCCGGGAAGTCCACCGTGGCGATGGCGATCCTACGGCTCACGTCACCGCCCGGTCGGATCATCAGCGGATCCGTCCGCGTGAACGGCGAGGACTTTCTCGCCTTGCCGGAGAGCGCACTGCGGACGAAACGGTGGCGCGACATCGCGCTGATCCCGCAGGGCTCGATGAACTCCCTCAACCCGGTGATGCGGGTGCGACAGCAGATCGCCGACGCCATCGAGGCGCACGAGGGCAGGCAGTCCCGCGCGGCGCTGAAGACCCGGATCGGCCGGCTGCTCGACATGGTGCAACTCCCGACCCGCGTCTACGACCTCTATCCACACGAGCTTTCCGGCGGGATGAAGCAGCGGGTGTGCATCGCGATGGCCATCGCTCTCGAACCGGCGTTGATCATTGCCGACGAGCCCACCAGCGCGCTCGACGTCGTCGTCCAACGCACCGTCGCGCAGACTCTGCTGGACGTCAAGAAGCGGCTCAACAGTTCGATGATCCTGATCGGCCACGACATGGCGCTCCAGGCCCAGCTCGTGGACCGGATCGCGGTGATGTTCGCCGGCAACATCGTGGAGATCGGCTCCGTGCGCGACCTCTTCAACCGCCCCCAGCACCCCTACACCCGGCACCTGATCGCCTCGATCCCCTCGATCAGGGAACGCAAACCGCTGCTGGTGAAGGAGTTTTACACCCCCGACCTCCGGAACCGGCGCCCCACACCGCCCCTGGTGGAGGTCAGCCCTGGCCACCTGGTTGCGGCCTCCGACAGTGACAGTGACCAATCCCATGACGATCACGATGACGCAAGGCAGGTGAACGCGGATGTCTGAGCCGGTGTCGAAACCTGAACCACTGTTGGAGGTGCGCGACGCCACCAAGATCTACGGCAAGGGCAGGGAGCAGACCACCGCACTTGCCCACGTGTCCTTGACACTAGGCATGTCGCCGGCAACGATCACCACGATCGCGGGCGAGAGTGGCAGCGGCAAGACGACACTGTCCAACATCATTCTTGGCTTCACCTCACTGACGTCGGGCCGGATCACCTACCGGGGAAAGGATCTCGACACCCTCGACAAGCGGGATCGCCTCACCTACCGGCGAGAGGTCCAGGCGATCTTCCAGGACCCGTTCGGCGTCTACAATCCGTTCTACAAGATCCGACACATCTTCGACGTCGCGATCAAACGGTTCGGTCTCGCACCGTCGAAGGCCGCCGCACGCGACCAGATCGAGGATGCCCTGCGCATCGTGGGAATGCGCGGCGACGAAGTGCTCGAGAAGCACCCGCACCAGTTGTCCGGCGGCCAGCGGCAACGACTTATGATGGCGCGGGCGTACCTGCTCAAACCACGTCTCATCGTCGCGGACGAGCCGGTCTCGATGGTCGACGCGTCCTTGCGGGCAATGATTCTCGACATCATGCTGCGGCTGCGCGACGAACAGGACATCTCATTTCTCTACATCACCCACGACCTGTCGACGGCGTACCAGATCGGTGACGAGATCTGCATCCTCTACCAGGGTGCGATCGTGGAGCGGGGCGACACCCAGCAGGTCATCGACGACCCGCAGCATGAGTACTCCAAGCTGCTGATCAGCTCGATTCCCGTGCCCGATCCGGACGTCACCTGGGACACGGGGCCGGCGGCTCTCACCCCCGGTGGAGACTGAGTCACCACACCGTTGACCTCGGCCGGCTCCAGCTTGGGCGCCAGTCCTATCGGATGAGGGTCGCCCTCCTCCAATAGGTTCGCGACAGGGCGCCCCTCATCCAAAAGCAGACGGGGCGGGGCTCAGGGCAGGGCGGCGGGGTCGGCATAGTCGGCGAACCGCTGGCGAGCCTGGTCGACCCTTCCGTACGACAGGTCGACCCACGCCTGCACGACCTGCGCCGGATCGAACCGGGTCGCGACCTCGCGTTTGGCCGCCGCCGAACGGCCTTCCCACGTGGTCTGATCCGCGTCCTCGAGCAGTCGCGCGACCGCGTCGTCGAGCGAGCCGCACAAGGCGTCCTTTCCGTACGCCTCCGCCGCACCCTGCCAGCCTCTGATCACCGGAACCGCGCCGGACCCCATGCCCTCGCACAGCGACGCATGGGAGCCCTCGACGTCGGAGAGGGACAGGATGTGGCCGATTTTGCGGTACCACGCGGCCATGTCCCGCCCGAACGCATCGAACACCACGGCGCCTCGCAGGCGCGGGTCCTTCTCCACGCGTTCCATGCTCCGCTGGACTTCCCGGCGTTCCTCAGCACTCTGCCATGACGGCTTGTGCGCCCATCCCATCTGGCTGCGTACCAACAGACTGAACCGCGGATCCTCCCGGCGTACGGCGCTGAGCAGGTCGAGCGCGAGATCGAAACGCTTGAGCGCCGGGACGATCTGCACCATGCCGAGCGTGAACCGCGCGTCCTGGAACTTCGGCCGGTCGAGCCGCGGCAGATCGGCGTAGTTCGGTACGTAGACGAGCTTGTCGACCGGCCAGCCGATCTCGTCCCGAATCCGCAGGCCCATGTGAGGGGCGATGTAGACGACCGCGTCGACCGCGTCGATGTCGATCTTGGCGGGATACGCGCTGTCGATCTCGAAGCGGTGCAGGCGGACGATCAGCCGTTGGTCGGGCCGCTTCACCTCCGACAGCCAGACCGCGTTCGGCCGAGCCCATTCGGCGACCAGCGTGTGCGCGGAGCGGGCGAGGTTCTCGGTGATCCCGTCGTTCTTGGCTCCCGCGCTGCGCCACTCGTCCACCTCGACATCGAGGTCGGGCCAGCCGTCGAGAACGCCGGCGAGCTCGCGCATGAACTTCATGTCGTGCCCGATCATGCGTACCCGCAGCGGCGTGGGGACCTCGCCCGCGCGGGCAGCGTCCCCAGCTCGGGTGGGGTCTCCCGCGGAGGGTGGAAGGTCGGCGAGCAGTCGGCGCGCGCCGGCGAGTTGCGCCGCCGCGGTCCAGCCCTCGGCAACCGCGTCGGCGCTTGGTGGGGCAGTGTCGGACCCACCGGTGCCGTCCCCGCGCCACGGGTCACGTCGCGGCGGGGACCACGG
>JBOHED010000173.1:0-6517 GCA_050700915.1 Actinopolymorphaceae bacterium
CCCGCGCGGTACCCGCCTGCATGATCTCCACCCCGTCCAGCGCGGCGGCGTCGTCGAGTCCCTCGATCACGTCGCCGGTCCGGGGCGCCTGCGGGTAGCCCGCCACGGAGACGACCACGGTGACGGCCGCACCGTCGTGCCAGCGGAGGGGCTCGACGTCGCCCAGCGTGCCGGTGGCAGCGGCGTGGAGGAGGCGGGCGAGCGGAGTACGCAGCATCGGGAGCAGCACCTGCGCCTCGGGATCGCCGAAGCGAGCGTTGAACTCGACCACCCGGATGCCGCGCGAGGTGAGCGCAAGGCCGACGTACAGCACGCCCGTGAACGGTGTGCCCCGCCGCCGCACTTCGTCGATCGTCGGTTGGACCACCCTGGCCATCACGTCGTCGACGAAGCCCGGTGGTGCCCAGGTCAGCGGGGTGTACGCACCCATGCCACCGGTGTTCGGTCCTTCGTCGTTGTCGCCGACCCGCTTGAAGTCCTGCGCCGGCAGCATGGGGATGATCGTGGTGCCGTCGGTCAGACCGAACAGCGACACCTCGGGGCCGTCGAGATACTCCTCGACCACTACCCGGTCGCACCCCTCCGCGTGGGCGAGGGCGGCGGCACGGTCGTCGGTGACCACGACGCCCTTGCCGGCGGCGAGGCCGTCTGCCTTGACGACATACGGAGGACCGAACGCATCGAGGGCGGTCGCCACCTCGGCGGGTTTTTCGCACACGTGGGCCATCGCGGTGGGTACACCGGCCGCGGCCATGACCTCCTTGGCGAACGCCTTCGAACCCTCGATCCGGGCCGCCTGCTGCGAGGGTCCGAAGCAGGTGATCCCTCTGCTGCGTACGGCATCGGCGGCTCCAGCCACCAGCGGCGCCTCGGGTCCGATGACGACCAGACCCACGCCCAGCTTCTCGGCCAGGTCTGCGATGGCGTCGTTGTCGGAGATATCCAGCGAATGGGTCTCGGCCACGTCGGCGATGCCGGGATTGCCGGGGGCGGCGTGCACGATGTCGACGGTGGGGTCACGGCGTAGGGCGAGGGCAAGGGCGTGTTCGCGACCGCCGGGGCCCACGACGAGTACGTCCATGGCAACCGACCCTAGACGACCCGTTCCGACCGGAGCCGCCGGACTCGCCCTGCTGGAGTCGCTCGGCTGGACTGGCCCGGCTGGACTGGCCCGGCTGGACTTGCCTGGTTCGGCCGGACTGGCGGAGCGAGGGCGTCAGCCGGGCGCGGGGTAGACGGTCCGCGGGCCGACGACCTCCGCGCCGAACGCCTGGACCCGCGCGCGCAAGCCGCGGTCCGCCGTCACCACGACGCACCGGCGCTCCCCACGGCCCTGGTCCGCGGCGACCAGCTCCACGATCGTGTCGTCACCCGAGCCGACCGCCGGGATCACGCGTACTCCCGGCGTTGCCGGCACCTTCCGCGCGGCACCTTCCACGACGAGGACGACCTCCAGCGGCGGCTCGGCGATCGTGTCCAGACCACTCGCCGCGAGCGGTTCCAGAGTGTCGCGGAGTCGGATGGTCGCGCCTACCCGGTCGCGCCACCATCCGTCTGGTACGGAACCGACGACGTTCGCCGCGTCGACGATCACGAGTGTGCGGGCGCTGTCGTTCACGCGGGCTACGGTCTCACGTCACACGCGAGGCGGTCCGGCAAATGACCACGCTGAGCTTGCGCGCGGAAGCCGGGACAGGCATCGACCCATGGTCCGGATACCAGCCGCCTGCTCGGCGTGGTCATTTGCCGGTGGCCGGTGGCCAAATGGACCAGTGCGCTCAGAGGAGCGGGCGCAACGCGATGACCTCGTCCCGCCCGGGGCCGACGCCGACGCCGGCGACGGGCGCACCGATGAGTTCCTCCAACGCCTTGACGTACGCCCGGGCCGCCTTCGGCAGGTCGTCGAATTCCCGGCACCCGGAGATGTCCTCCCACCACCCGTCGAGGTACTCGTAGACCGGTTGCGCATGGAAGAAGTCCGTCTGCGTCATCGGCATCTCGTCGTACCGCGTGCCGTCGACGTCATAACCCACACACACCGGCACCCGCTCGAACCCCGACAGCACGTCGAGCTTGGTGAGGAAGTAGTCGGTGAAGGCGTTGACCCTGGTGGCGTACCGCGCGATCACCGCGTCGAACCAGCCACACCGCCGCGCGCGCCCGGTGGTCACTCCGTACTCCCCGCCGACCTTGCGGAGATGCTCGCCGTCGGCGTCGAACAGCTCGCTGGGGAAGGGGCCCGCCCCGACCCGGGTGGTGTACGCCTTGAGTACGCCGATCACCTTGTCGATCCTGGTCGGGCCGACGCCGGCGCCGATGCACGCGCCGCCCGCCGTCGGGTTCGACGACGTGACGAACGGATACGTCCCGTGGTCGACGTCGAGCATCGTCGCCTGGGCGCCCTCCAGCAGCACGACCTTGCCGCCGTCCAGTGCGTTGTTGATCACCGCGGACGTGTCGGTGACGTAATCCCGCAGCGGGTCGACGTAGCGCAGGAACCCGTCGACGATCTCGTCGACGCCGATCGCCCGCCGGTTGTACGCCTTGACCAGCAGGTTGTTCTTCTGGACCAGAGCGCCTTCGACCTTCTGGCGCAGAATTCCCGGGTCGAAGAGGTCCTGGACCCGGATGCCGACCCGGTTGACCTTGTCGGCGTACGTCGGGCCGATCCCGCGTCCGGTGGTCCCGATCCGGTTCTGACCGAGGAACCGTTCGGTCACCTTGTCGATGACGGTGTTGTACGGCGCGATGAGGTGCGCGTTGGCCGAGACCAGGAGGTCAGCACAGCTCACGCCGCGCCCTTCCAGCATGGTGATCTCGTCCAGCAGGACCGCCGGGTCGATGACGACACCGTTGCCGATCACCGGTACGCAGCCGGGGGTGATGGCGCCGGACGGCAACAGGTGCACGGCGTAGGACTCGCCGTCGACGACCACCGTGTGGCCGGCGTTGTTGCCGCCCTGGTAGCGGACGCAGTAGTCGACCGAGCTGCCGAGCAGGTCGGTGACCTTGCCCTTGCCCTCATCGCCCCACTGGGCACCGACGAGCACGATCGCGGGCATCAGGGGTCCTTCCGGATGGCGGACGTCCGGCCGCCTCCATCGAAACGGGCGGTGGATGCCTCGTTTCGCAGCCGGTACGCGAACCACGGCTCGCCGCAACTGGGCTTGGGGTAGGCCGGCTCTTGCGGCCCCAGGATAGTCCACCCCTGTCCTGGCCCATTTCGGCGTGCCAGTGGGGCGGCACAGTCAGGCGGTAGGGTGCCGTGCGTGGAGTCCCTGCTCGTGGTGATCCCTCCCGACGCCGACGGTATGGACGAGCACAAGGTCCAGGCCGCCATCGACGCCTTGCGCGCGGAGGCCGACGTCCAGGTGGTTCGGGTACGACTGCCTGGAGAACTCGACGGCGCCCTGCACCGGCGCGGTGGGCGGACAGTCGTCGTGGCTGGTGGTGACCGGCACCTCCATTCGGTGGTCGCCGCGCTGCACCGGCGCAACGAGTTGGACGATGCGCTTCTCGCCGTACTCCCCGATGGGTCCGGCCGCGGTTTCGCTTGTGGGGCTGGGGTTCCGCCCGATCCGGATGTCGCCGCCAGGACGGTGCTTGCCGGTGTCGAGCGCCGGTTCGACCTGATCGTCGACTGCCGGGGATCTGTCGTCGTCAATGCCGTACGCCTGGGCCGGTGGCCTTCCCGCGGCGGGGAGGGTTGGTGGGGGCGGGTGGGTGGTCGGGACGGCTTCGGTGATCAGGGTCCGCTGTCCGCGTTCGGTCGTCCGGACCGTCGCCGTGGGTCGGTCCGGACGAAGCCTCTGCATGTACGTATCGAAGCCGACGACGCGGTGGTGGCCGACTTCGACCGACCTGTCCTGTCCGTGGCCGTCGCCAGCACCCGGTCCGCCGCACCCACGTTGTCCTCCGCGCCGACGCTCGGTGCCGCTACACGGTCCGCGGCGGCGGCGGGTGCGGAGGCCGCTGACGGCTACGCCTCCCTGTCTGTGTCCTTCGCGGTCGACCGGCTGGCCGCGGCACGGCACTGGCTCCGGCGGCCGCACCCGGTCGCGCGGGACGACCTCGTGACGATCAAGGCGCGCCAGATCAAGGTCAGCGGCCAGCGGTTCTGGATGAGTTGCGACGGCAAGGACAGCGGTACGGAGCAGCGGTGCACCTGGAAGGTCGTACCCCGGAGCCTGCGGATGATCGTTCCCGCCGCCTGAGCCTGGAAGGTCCTGTCCGTACGCCCGGGTGCGTGTCGGTCTCGGCCTGGGGTAGGCGTCGGACCGCGGCCGCGACGATCCAAGACGAGGAGCGCCCGATGGGGTGGGTGGAGCACGCGATCTGGTGGCAGGTCTTTCCGCTGCGCTTTCTCGGTGGTGAGCCGGCCGCGCTGCCACCTGGCGCCGACATCCGGCACCGCCTCGACGGGCTCGAGCCCTGGCTCGACTATGCGGTCGAGCTCGGCTGCTCGGGTCTGGCGCTGGGGCCGATCTTCGCGTCCGAGACCCACGGATACGACACGGTGGACCACTTCCGGATCGACCCACGGCTCGGCGACGAGGCGGACTTCGACCGGCTGGTAGCAGGGGCGCGTCGGCGAGGGCTGCGGATCCTGCTGGACGGCGCGTTCAACCACGTCGGGCGAAGCTTCCCGGGCGGGCGGCAGGCGCCGGACGGTCGGGAGGAGTCGGACGAGCCGGCCGACGCGACCGAGGCGACCCGAGCGGCGTGGCTGCGGCGCGGTCCCGACGGCGGACTGGTGAACTTCGAGGGGCACGATCGCCTCGTCGCCCTCGACCACGACCAGCCTGCCGTCGCTGCGTACGTCATCGACGTCCTGGACCACTGGCTCGCCCGCGGGGCGGACGGCTGGCGGATGGACGCGGCCTACGCGGTACCGCCGGCTTTCTGGAGCCGGGTACTGCCCGAGGTTCGGCGGCGACACCCGTGGGCGTGGTTCGTCGGCGAGATGATCCACGGTGACTACGCAGGCTATGTGGCCGAGAGCGGGCTGGACTCGGTGACGCAGTACGAACTGTGGAAGGCGATCTGGAGTTCGCTCTGTGACCGGAACTTCTACGAACTGGCGTGGGCGCTGGAGCGGCACAACGGGTTCGTCGAGGCGTTCGACCCGTTGACGTTCGTCGGCAACCACGACGTCACCCGGCTGGCGAGCAGGCTCGACCGGCCCGAGCTGATCGGTCACGCGCTGGCCGTGCTGTTCTCGGTCGGCGGGGTGCCGAGCGTGTACGCCGGGGACGAGCAGGCGTTCCGTGGTGTGAAGGAGGAACGCGAGGGTGGTGACGACGAGGTCCGGCCGGTGTTCCCCGACTCGCCGGCGGGGTTGTCCGAGGCGGGGCTGTCTGGGACGGGGTGGCCGGTGTACCGCCTGCACCAGCGACTGATCGGCCTGCGCCGGCGCCACCCCTGGCTGGTCGGCGGACGGGTGACGGTCGCGCATCTGACCAACCGGGCGTTGGCGTACGCCATGACGTCGCAGGACGGCGAGGCCGGTGCGGTGGATCAGGACGGTGGCGCCGGCCGGGGCGGTGAGGCTGGCGGGGGCCGTGAGCCTGGTGGGGACGGTGACCGGGTGGTGGTGCTGCTGAACGTGGCGGACGAGGCGTACCGCTTCCCGGATGAGGTCGCCGACCTGACGGCCCGGATGACCGTCGGCGCGAGCTCGGAATCGGGCCCGGGTGGCGAGCAGGGCGAACCAGCGGAGGTCTCCGACCCGCTCGACGTACCTGCGTACGGATGGCGGGTCTTCGTCCCCCGCCCGACCTCGCCTCCCGAGGCGTAGGGGCGATTCCATGCACCCTCCATGATCATGAGGCAGAAAACCGGCAAGATCGGGCCGGCGAAGCCGTGTTTCTGCCTCTTGATCATGAACGGCCGGCTTCAGAGGCGCAGGCCGAGCTCCTTGGCGGCGGTGGCGCTCGACTCGGCGAGGAACGTCGAACACCGCTCCGCTTCGTCGTCCTCACCGATCGAGTCCGCCGCCTTCGCCAGGGCGCCCAGCGCCCGCAGGAAGCCACGGTTGGGCTCGTGTTCCCACGGCACCGGACCGTGGCCGCGCCAGCCGTTCCGGCGGAGGGCGTCGAGGGCACGGTGGTAGCCGACTCTGGCGTACGCATACCCCTCGATGTCCCGCCCGTTGGCGAGGGCGCGTTCGGCGAGGAGGGCCCAGGCCAGGGAGTACGTCGGATGGGCGCGGGCGACCTCTTCGGGGTCAGCGCCGCGGTCGAGGGCCGCGCGGGCGTCGGTGTCTTCCGGGAGTTTCGTCGCGGGGGGTTCACCCAGCAGGTTGTGCGGTGTGCTCATGCGTACCATCCTGCCCGGACTCGAGCCCCGCCACCGCGCCGGCCACCGCCCCGCATCGGGCACGCATCGGGCACGCAGGCAACGTCCCACGGGGGTAGGGCGTCCCTCGCACATCGCATTCCCGTGTGAAGGGACGTTTCGCCGTGACCCAGCTACGTACCGCGATCGCCGTCACCGCCAGTGCCGCCCTGCTCCTGCT
>JBOHED010000174.1:0-1671 GCA_050700915.1 Actinopolymorphaceae bacterium
GTCTTGCCGTGGGGTGCCGGTTCGACGATGCGGCCGCGGAACGCCTTCACCGCCTTCTCGTGCTCCAGGTCGAGCAGGATGCGTGCCTCAAATCGGTAGACGGCGAGCTTGGTTGCCTCCAGCACCAGGGCCGCGGCGTCCGGCGGGTCGGTGATCTTGTGGCGTTGTCCGGTCTGTGCGGGCGCTGTGATTCGGTCGATTCGGAACGTCCGCCATGCCTGCCGGTCGCGGTCTTTGGCGACCAGGTACCACCGCTCACTTGCCTGCACGATCTGGTATGGCTCCGCATTGCGCTCACTCGACCGGCCGGTGCGGTCGGTGTAGGAGAACCGGAGTGTTTCGGTACGCCAGCACGCCGTCGCCAGCGCGGTGAGGACGGCGGGGTCGACGGCCGGCAGCACCGGCACGGGGCTGGGCAGCTGGACGGTTGCCTCGTGCAATGCCCGCACCCGTTCCCGCAGCCGCGGCGGCAACACCCGGTCGAGCTTCGCCAGGGCTGCCACGGCGGAGGTTTCGATGCCTGCGACCGCGCTCACTGCCGTCATCTGGAGCCCCAGCGTGGTCGCGACCGCTTCTTCGTCGTCGAGCAGCAGCGGTGGCATCCGGCCTGCCGCGCCGAGGGTGTACCCACCGGCATGGCCGCCGGTCGCCTGGACCGGATAGCCCAGCTCACGTAGCCGGGTCACGTCGCGGCGCAGGGTGCGGGGCGAGACGCTCAGGCGGGACGCCAGCTCCTGCCCAGACCACCAGGGCCGGGACGGCAGTAGCGACAGCAGCCGGAGCAGGCGTACGGACGGATCCATGTCCGCCATCCTCTCCTGCTTCGCGGTCGGGATCTGACCGCGAAGGGGTCTATCGTCCCGGCATGACCGGCTCCGGTTTGACGTCACCGCGCGTCGTCGCCCGGCGACTTCCTCTGGAACCGGGGGTCTACCGCTTTCGCGACGGGGCCGGCAGGGTCCTCTACATCGGCCGGGCCCGCAGCCTGCGCCGCCGCGTGCTGTCGTACTGGACCAACCTCGGCGACCGGCCGCACCTGGCCACGATGGTGGCGCGCATCGCGCGGATCGAGGCCGTCTGGTGCGACTCCGAGCATGAGGCGGCCTGGCTCGAACGCAACCTCCTCGAACACTCCAAACCGCGCTGGAACCGTGCCGAAGGCGGCCTGGGAGTCGTCGGGTACATCCGCGTCAACACCGGCCAGAGCCGGCCCGGTCTGCGCCTCGCACACGTCGTGTCCAAGGCCGCGCCGCATTTCGGCCCGTACCTCGGCGGCCTGCGGATCCGGCAGGCGATCTCCGGACTGCATCGGGTGCTGCCTCTGGCGTACACGGCCGCCGCCAACGGCTCGGCACGCGAGTTCGCCCACGTCCTCGGCATCGGACCGGGTGACCGGGACACGCTCGCCCACACCGCGACCGCCGTGCTCAAAGGCGAGCCGAAGGTGGTGAGGGCGCTTCGGGCCGAGCTGGTACGCCGCCGCGACCGCGCCGCCGAGCAGCTCCAATTCGAGCTCGCGGCGAAGTTGCAGGACGAGATCACCGCGTTCGACTGGATCGTCGCCGAGCAGAAGGTGTCCCTGCTCGATCCACACGATGCCGAGGTGTACGGCTGGGCCGACGGCATTCTCGTGCAATTCGTCATGCGTACTGGCCGAATGCGCACGTGGAC
>JBOHED010000175.1:0-2797 GCA_050700915.1 Actinopolymorphaceae bacterium
TGGTCGCGCACCTGGTCCACGCCGACCTGCTGGTGCTGTTCTCCGACGTCGACGGGTTGTACGACGGAGACCCCCGCCGGGCGGGTACGCAACGGATCGCGGAGGTCCGGCACGACGCCGAACTCGACAAGGTGATGGCGGGTCGGACGGGCCGATCAGGCGTCGGTACCGGCGGCATGGCGACCAAGGTGGAGGCGGCCCGGATCGCGACCGGTGCAGGCGTACCCGTCGTCCTCGCCGACGCGGCCGACGCGGCAGGGGCACTCGTCGGCGAGCCCGTCGGCACCTACTTCCACGTGACCGGGAAACGGCGGCCAACCCGCCTGCTCTGGCTCGCCCACGCGACCACGCCGCGCGGCCGGCTGCGGCTCGACCAGGGTGCGGTGCGTGCGGTCTGCGAACGTCGGGCATCCTTGCTCCCGGCAGGGATCGTCGAGGTCGAAGGAACCTTCGATGCTGGCGATCCGGTGGACCTGATCGACCCGGAGGGCCAGACTGTCGCTCGCGGCCTGGTCAACTTCGACGCACAGGAGCTGCCCGGCCTGCTCGGGCGGTCGACCCGTGATCTCGCGCGGGAGCTTGGCCCGGCCTACGAGCGCGAAGTCGTCCATCGGGACGATCTCGTCTTGACCCGGCGCCGGCACGACGGCGCCCGAGCGTAAGGAGCGCCGGCGGTGGTGAGCTCACCGGAGCCACGGATGTGGCACATCACCGTCACGGTGGGCGGTGAGGCCCATGACGTCACCGAGGTCCAGGCTGGTCTGGAACGCCTGACCGAGGAGCGCCCCTTCCTGTTGACGGTCCGCTACCGGGCCGACCGGGTGGAGGTGCGGTACTGGGAACAGGCCACCACGATCCTCGACGCGGCGTCCCTCGCCCTCCGGCTCTGGGTCGAGCATCGCGACAGCGCTCGGCTGCCACGGTGGGACGTCATCGGGCTCGAGGTACTCGACCGGGAGACTTTCGCCATGCGGGTCGACGAGGGGACCGCGCCGCCTCCAGTCGCCGGGGCCGCCGACGTCCGCCCGTACTGACCCATCCTCTCGTGGTTTCCGCGGACATCGGGAGGACTCGCTTGCGGCGCCGGTGTGGCTCGGGTCGAAGCTGGACAGCCTCAAGAGAAGGGACACCTGGCGACAAGTAGGCGGAGGCTCGCATGAATCGGGTCGTTCACTTCGAGATCAAGACCGACAACATGGACCGGGCCGAGCGGTTCTACGCGAACGTGTTCGGCTGGTCGTTCCGGCGCTGGAACGGTCCGACCGACTACCGGTTGATCACCACCGGGTCGGACGAGGCCGCTGGCATCAACGGGGGCCTCGCCACCCGGCAGGGCGATCCGGTCGTGGATCGGGCGGACCCGGCTGGCGCCTTCCTGTGCACCGTCGAGGTGGAGGACATCGACGTCGTGGAGAAGGCGGTCGCCAACGCGGGTGGGCGCCAGGTCGGCGAACGGCGGGTCTTGCCGAGCGTGGGCTGGATGTCGTACTTCGTCGACACCGAAGGCAACCACTTCGGAGCCCTGCAGCCCGACGACACGGCACAGCTCCCGCGCAAGTGATCCCGCCCGCGCGATTGGAGCAGGGGTCCCCTCACGCAAGCACTAATGGAAGCAGGGGCGCCCTCACGCGAACCTATGGGCGCAGGGGTCCCCTCACGCGAGGGCCGATTGGCGCAGGGGTCCCCTCACGCGAGGAACCTGGCCGCCTCCCCGCCAGGCGGCCCTGACCGTGGGTCAGCCGCCCGGGGTCCTGTCGCCGACGCTCGCCTAGGATCTGGAGCATGACCGCCACCAGTACCGCTGACCGCGACGCCGTGCTCGACGCGGCAGGTCGGGCACGGACCGCGGCCGTGGATCTCGCGGGTCGTTCCCGGGCCGCCAAGGACGCAGCGCTCCACGCGATGGCTGCCGGCCTCGAGGCTGCGACGTCCTCGATCATCGCCGCCAACGCAGCCGACGTCGGCCGCGCCCGCGACTCGGGTACGTCAGAAGCGATCATCGACCGGCTTCGGCTCGACGAGAAGCGCGTCCACGGCATGGCCGACGGCCTCCGCGACGTCGCCGCCCTCACCGACCCGGTGGGCGAGGTCATCCGCGGCTACACCCTCCCGAACGGGCTCGAGCTGCGACAGGTCCGCGTACCCTTCGGCGTCGTCGGGATCATCTACGAAGCGCGGCCCAACGTCACCGCCGACGCCGCGGGTCTGTGTCTCAAGAGCGGCAACGCCGTGTTGCTGCGTGGCTCCTCGTCGGCCCGCGACTCGAACGAAGCGATCGTGGCAGCTCTCCGCGGCGCCCTTGTGGACAAGGGTTTCCCCGCCGATGCCGTGCAGCTGGTCCCGGGCGACAGCCACGACTCCGTCAAGCATCTGATGCGCGCTCGCGGACTCGTCGATGTTCTCATCCCGCGCGGGGGTGCCACGCTGATCCGCAGCGTCGTCGAGGAGTCGACGGTGCCGGTGATCGAGACCGGTGTCGGCAACTGTCATGTCTACGTCGACAGCGTGGCGGACCTCGACATGGCGCTCGACATCCTGCTCAACGCCAAGACCCACCGGCCGAGCGTCTGCAACGCCGCCGAGACGTTCCTCGTCCATGCCGACGTCGCCGATGCGTTCGTCCCACGTGCGTTGGCGGCTCTTGCCGACGCCGGCGTGACCGTCCATGGCGACGAGCGGATCCGGTCGTACGACAAGGACCGTGTCGTGCCGGCCACGCCGGACGACTGGGGCGCCGAGTATCTCTCGCTCGACATCGCGGCCGCTGTCGTCGACTCGCTCGACGACGCCTGCCGGC
>JBOHED010000176.1:0-5135 GCA_050700915.1 Actinopolymorphaceae bacterium
GTGATGGTCAGCACGAGGTCGGTCGCGGTCGCACCGGCGGGCAGTTCGCCGGACAGCTTGAAGCCGACCACGCGCGGGATGAGCATGCTGATCGGCTGTCCGAGCATGGCGGCTTCGGCCTCGATGCCGCCGACGCCCCACCCCACGACGCCGAGACCGTTGACCATCGTGGTGTGCGAGTCGGTGCCGACGCAGGTGTCGGGGTAGGCCTGGAGCGAGCCGTCGACCGCTCGCGAGAACACCACGCGTGCAAGGTGCTCGATGTTGACCTGGTGGACGATCCCGGTGCCCGGCGGGACGACCCGGAAGTCGGCGAAGGCGCCCTGGCCCCAGCGCAGGAACTGGTACCGCTCGACGTTGCGTTCGTACTCGATCTCGACGTTGCGGGCGAACGAGTCCGATCGGCCGAAGACGTCGGCGATGACCGAGTGGTCGATCACCAGTTCGGCGGGCGAGAGCGGGTTGATCGACGCCGGGTCGCCGCCGAGATCGCGGACGGCCTCGCGCATGGTGGCGAGGTCGACGACGGCAGGTACGCCGGTGAAGTCCTGCATGATCACCCGGCCGGGGGTGAACTGGATCTCCTTGCTGGGTTCGGCTCCGGCGTCCCAGCCGGCGAGGGCGCGGATGTCGTCGGCGGTGATGTTGGCGCCGTCCTCGGTACGCAGGAGGTTCTCGAGCAGGACCTTCAGGCTGTACGGAAGGCGGTCGGCGCCATCGACGGCGGCGAGCCGGTAGATCTCGTACGCCCGAGCGCCGACCTCGAGCTGGCCCCGTGCGCCGAAGCTGTCCAGACGCGGACGACCCTGGGCTCCACCGTTGTCGCTGTTCGCCATCACGTACTCCTCGTCGTCGGCTGCTGCGGCGTACGCTCGCCATCCTGCCCACGCGAACACGGACAGACCTGGTCAGGGTGCCCTCACTCACGCGGTGCCCAAACAGAAGTTATCTCGACGTCAAGATACACGGTGGTGGCGACACTGCGCCACCCGACCGGGCGCCGACATCATCGGACCGGGCCCGGCAGGATGAGGTGTGATGGACCAGGCGACGAACGGTGACCCGCTACCGCCGGGTGACGTGGTGGATCAATGGGCTCTGGACATCGACGGCTATCTGGGTGGACGCGCCAACCGGCAGTGGCTCGTGACGGCCGACGGGATGCCACTGGTTCTGCGTCGCTATCCGAAGGAACCACCGGGCGACGTGCGCTACGAATGGCGCGTCCTTCGGCGGTTGGATGCCCTGGGCTGGCCGGTCCCGGTGCCCGTCGGCGGTCCGTACGTCGCAGACGGTCATACCTGGTGCTTGTTCACGCGGCTACCTGGAGCGCCACCAACCGTGGCCGGTCCGGCAGCTGAGCGGGCGCGTGGCCGACTCCTGGCCGACCTGCATGCCGTCACCGCCTCGCTTGCTGACCTGGGTCAACGCCCAGGCTGGCTCCGCACTGAGGCTGTGGTGGCGGATCCCGCCCTGTCGCGGCGACTGGATGAGTACGCCAGGCTGTTCCCTCGGCCGGCCCGAATCCTCCGTTGGCATGCCGACCGGGCCCACGAATGCTTCAGCCGCATCGACCTGCGAAACCGCCGGCTCGTCGTGCTGCACGGCGACTTCAATGCCCGCAACCTGCTCTACCAGGACGACAGGCTGACCGGCATCGTCGACTTCGAAACAACCCACCTCAACCATCGCGCCTCGGAATTCGCGCTGGCGTGGCAAGCGAAACGCGATGAGATCATCCACGGGTACGAGGAGGTTCGTCCGCTCGACGAGGTTGATCGAGCCTTGCTGGCTCCCACTCTATGGTCATGGGTGTTGCTGGGAGTCGCGGCGGAGATCCGCCGCATGCTGGGCGGCCTGACAGTGCCGCATGGCTTCGACTGGCAGGTGGGCCGGCTGCTGCGCCGATCTCCGCTCATGGGCGCCGAGGCAGCCCCCTACCCCGAGACCGGACCCTGACCGCGCCTTGTCGGGTGCCATACGAGCGGACTGCAGTCGAGGTCATTGCGGCTCGGTGTGGCGCTGCTCCCGCGCCGCGAGCTGGGCGAGCCAGGCGTTGTACGCCGGCAGTTCGGTGTCGGTCCCCGCATCCGCGCGACGGTCGAACCGCCGTGCCTCCCGGGCGTCCGAGCGCAGCCACTGGACGAAGATCACCCCCAATACCAGCAGGGACGGCAGTTCGGCCGTCGCCCACGCGATCCCTCCCCCGAGGTTCTGGTCGACCAGTGGGTCGAGCCAGCCCAACCGAAGCAATGAGTACCACTCTGCGCCGATCAACGTGGTGCTCGTCATCACGATCACGCCGAAGAACGCGTGGAACGGAAGGGATGCGAACAACATCAGCATCCGTCCGAGCGGCGGCAACCGGCGCGGCAACGGGTCGAGGCCGATCACCGTCACGAAGAAGAGGCCGCCCACCGCCAGGAAGTGCGCCGCCATCGCCAGGTGGCCGATGTGCGCGCGCATCGCCCAGACGAACATCGGCGAGAGATAGAACGCGTAGAGGCTCACGACGTACAAGCCCAGTGCGACCGGCGGGAACGTCAGCACCCGCACGACGCGGCTGTGCAGGACAACGAGGAGCCACTCCCGGAGCCCGCGATCCGTGGCGTCGGAGGCGTGATCGGTTGCCGAACGATGGCGGGCCGGCAGGGCGCGCAGGGCCAGCGTCACCGGTGCGCCCATGGCGAGCAGGATCGGTACGAGCATCGTCAGCGTCATGTGCTGGACCATGTGGACGCTGAACATCGCCGGTGCGTACGTCGCGACGCCGCCGCAGAGCACGACCACCGCGACGGCGACGCCCGAAACCCAGGCGATCATGCGTCCGACCGGCCAGCCGATGTCGCGCGCCCGTAGCCGTCGCACGCCGCGGAGGTAACAGACGAGGCCGAGCGTCGCCAGCGTGGCGACGAGGGCGTCGAGCCGCCACTCCGAGAGCAGCCTCTCCAGGGAGAACGGGGGCACGTCGTAGCCGATGAGCGCTTCCGCGGTCGACACCGGCCGGGGCTCCTCGCCGGCCGGTGGTGGGGTGCGCGCCAGGGCGACGGCGAGTGCGATCGTCGCCGCCATGACGGCCGCCTCGCCCGCCGCGAACTTCCCGAACGCCCGGGAGTCATCACGCTCCAGTGCCGGCAAGGTCGCCCTGCGGTGCCACCAGCCGAACGCCCCGAGCGCCACCAGCGCCACGACCTTGCCGAGGACGAGTCGGCCGTACGACGTCGTGACGAACTGTTCGACGTCCTCGATCCGCACCCACGCGTTGACGACACCGGAGGCGCCGGCGGCGCAGAAGCACCACAACGCGACTGTGCTGAAGCGCGGCGCCGCGGCCCGGAGCACGGTGCGGCTCGAGCGTGCGTAGAGCACGAGACCCAGCAGCCCGCCCACCCACAACGTGATCGCCACCACGTGGACGAGCAGGCTCGACGTCGCGATGTCATGGTTGGCCGCCCCCGCCGAATGCCCGGTCAGGACCGGCGGCAGCGCGGCCGCGATCGCGAGAATAAGCAGCAGCGCGGTGCCGTTCGGGCTGCGGACGTTGCGGGCCGTCGCCGCGAGGATGACGGTGAGGAGGACGACAAGGCCCAGTGCACGCCCCTGGGACACCTCCGCCACGAAGCCGACGAGCGTGCCCTGGTAGTCGAGCTGGGTGGGTGGTACGCCGAGGAAGTCCGACAGTGTCAGGGCCAAGGAAACTGCCGCGGCGGCGGCCCAGACCCATGCCCACCCGGCGGCGGAGCGGACGGCACGCGCGGCGACCGGATCGAGATCCTCGCCACGCGAGGGAGCCAGGACGCCGAGGAGCAGCGAACCGACCGCACCCACAGCGGCGAGGTCCATCGCCAGCTTGGCGACCGGCAGGCCCCAACCCGTCAGCGCGCCGGGATCGGGCAACCCTGATGCGACCGCCTGCGGCCCACCCCCACCCACCCCAAGCGCCACCAGGAGCACACCGAGGGCCCCGAGCAGAACAGCCGCCGCGACCAGCCACCGGGCAGCGCGCGGGTCGACACCGGGACTCCGCCGTTCCGTCGCCATCAGCGGTCTCTCATCCCTCGTTGCCGGAGTCCGGCTCGGGGCGGCGGCGCAGAGCGAGCACCACTCCGACGGCGACCAGCGGAATGAGTGCAATCCCGCCCACGATGATCGGCCAGCGACCTGTGCCGCTCGCGTCGCGTTCGGCCGCCGACGAGGCGGCACCCGGCTCTCCCCGGGCCGCCGAGGCTTCCGGCGTACTGCTCGGGGACTCCGTGGTCGGGGACCCGGCCGGCGAGTCCGCGGCGCCCTTGTCGAGGCGGAAGCTGAAGGTGCCCGTGATCGGATGCCCGTCGGCGGAGACGACACGCCACGCGACTTTGTACGCACCCGGCTGACGCAACGGATGGAGCGGCTGCGTCGCCGTCGCGCCGGAGACCTGCAGCGCGCCTCTCTGAACCTCGTCGCCATCGGGGCCCGTGACCGCCACCACCCCGAACTTGCGCCCGACGGGCTGGTCGAACGTCAGCGTCACCGCGCCGGGCGCGCGAGCCAGGTCCGCACCGTCGGCGGGCGAGCTGGACACCAGCGAGTTGTGAGCCGACGCGGGCGCCGATCCGACGAGCTGGGCGAGTACGCATCCCACCAGGATGACCGCGACCACCAGGACCCGCGCATGGGGGGTCGTGGTGGCCCGCACCGACCTCGGACCTCCACGTCCCTGGGGGACGACGGTCACCCGGCGTCCCTACGGCGCACGGTCAGCAGAACCACCAGCGCAGCCGCGAGGCCGAGGACGCCAGCACCGAGACCGGCGCCGCCCAGCAGCCGGGCGGTCTGGTCGGACGAGCCGCTCGCCTCGGCGGCGTCGGCGTCGGCCGCCTGCGCGGAGCCAGTCTCCTCCTTGTCGGCCGCGGGCTCGGCGCCGTCTGCCGCCGACCCCTGCACGTCCTGCGCGTCCTCCGTGTCCTCCTCGGTGGCAAGGGTGAGGACCGGCGCCGGATGCTCGGGCTCGGCGGCACCCTCACGGACCGGGTCGCTCCACTCGACCACCTCGCCGTCGTCGTAGGTCTGGACGGCGGGGAACGCCATCGACTCCTCCTCGGGCAGCGGGCCGACCGAGACCTCGAACTCGTCGAACTCGTCCGGGCCGATCG
>JBOHED010000177.1:0-5228 GCA_050700915.1 Actinopolymorphaceae bacterium
GGCCTTCTCCTCCACGATCCCGAACGCCACCCACATGCAGTAGCCGATGATCTGGCCGTAGAGGACGATGCTGCCGACGAACGCCACCTGGCCACGCTGGTCTGCCTTCGGGTCCGGCGGGCTGAGCGCGTCGACGGTGAGGGGCGGCACGTTCTGTGCGGCCTGGACTGCCCCCGGGTCGAGCCCCTGGGCGCGGAGCTGGACCGCCGACACGACCTGCTGGTGGGCGCCCTGCAGGACGATGCCGAGCTCGTCGTCGAGGTCCTCCTTGACCAGGACGTCCCGGTCGGTGACATAGGCGTCCAGCTTGCCGTCGTCGATGGCGGTCCGGGCCGCCGCCTCGGACGGGTAGCTCGCCTGCTTCACGTCGAGGTCGAGCTGTTTCGCGCCCGCGTCGACCGCGGTGGCGAGGGTCGTCTTGTCACCTCCCGCGTAGGCCACCGTGAACGTCCCGTCGTCGCCGAAGAGCTTCGGCATGAACAGCACGGCGCCGAGGATCACCAGGGTGATCACGGTGGACATCCAGAACGACCGGTCGCGCAGTCGTTCGGAGAGCTCACGGCGGGCAACCGCCTGGGTCGCCTCGCGGAATGTCAGAGCCGCACTCATGCGGTTCCCCTTTCGCATGACCGCTGCGGTGCCTCACTCCGGCACGCCACGTTCCTCGCCGTACCTCCGTGGGAGCTCCTCGCCCTCATGCGACGACCCCCTGTGTCTGCGGGGTCCGGCGTCGTTGCAGGGTCGACCGGAAGGGCGCTGTCGGCCTCGGAGACGGCTTCCCGGAAGAGTTCGGCCAGTGTCGGGGTCAGGAGGCGGAATTCCTGGACCGGACCCGCAGCGCGCGCCCTGTCGAGAAGGAGTTGGTCGTCAACGCCGTCGGCGAGCTCCACCACGGTGTCGGTGGCACCCGTCGCCTCCTGCTCGGAGACGCGCTGGGCTCCCGGCACCTCGAGGAACCACCCCGGAGGCGCACCGACGACCACCCGATACCGGCGTGGGCGGTCCTTGCTGCGCAGGTCCTCGACAGGGCCGGACGCGACGAGCCGCCCGGCCTGGATGATTCCCACGGCGTCGCACAACCGCTCGACGAGCTCGAGCTGATGGCTGGAGAAGAGAACGCCGACGCCACGGCGTACCCGCTCGGAGAGGATGTGGGCGAGCGAGTCGACTCCCACCGGGTCAAGACCGGAGAACGGTTCGTCGAGCACGAGCAGGTCCGGATCGTGGACCAGGGCGGCGGCCAGCTGCACCCGCTGCTGGTTGCCCAGCGACAACTGCTCCACCCGTTCGTTCGCCCGATCGCCCAGGCCGAACTCGGCCAGCAGGGAGTCGACCGCGGTGGCTGCCGCCGCGTCGGGCGTCCCGCGCAACCGGGCAAGGTAGGTCAGTTGGTTCCGGATCCGCATCTTGGGGTACAAGCCGCGTTCCTCGGGCATATACCCGAAGCCCCGGCGTGCGTCGGCGTCGGCCGGACGACCGTGCCAGTGGACGGCGCCGGCGTCCTGGGCCAGAACACCCATGAGGATGCGCATCGTGGTCGTCTTGCCAGCGCCGTTCGTACCGACGAATCCGAACATCTGGCCGGGCAAAACGGACAAGGAGAGATCATCGACGGCGACGCGGTCGCCGTATCGCTTGGTAACGCCGAGTAGTTCGAGCACGAGAACAAGGCTCTCAGGCGTGCACCTTGCCGAATGTCATCCTCGGGGACGGTTTCCTATCGCTCCGGGGTAGGATCCGGGCGCCCCATGAGACAGCGCTCCACGAGGCAAGGGGTAGCCGTGAGGCAGGCATGAGGCGGACGTACGTCCGCAAGATCACGAGCGACACGCGGATCCGGTACGAGCGAGCCGGATCCGCATAGGGCAGAATCTGCGCCCGCGATCGGGCACAAGTTCAGCTCGTTACGCGTTACGTGCTCGACAAGCGGTGGTGGGTGCACCGCCAGGCGCGGCACCACCAGAGGGGGTTGAGCACGACGTTTGCGCACAAGGACGTGCGTACCGCAACACCCGCTGAGCCAGGGGGAAGAGGGACGATGGCCACCGACTACGACGCGCCACGCAAGACAGACGAAGAGCTCTCCGAGGACAGCATCGAGGAGCTCAAGGCACGGCGCATGGACAAAAACTCCGGAAAGGTCGACGTCGACGAGGCAGAAGTAGCCGAGACGTTCGAGCTGCCCGGTGCCGACCTGTCCAACGAAGAACTATCCGTGCGGGTGCTGCCCCGCCAATCTGACGAGTTCACCTGCTCGAACTGCTTCCTGCTCCACCACCGGAGCCAGCTGGCGTTCGAGAAGAAGGGCCGACCGGTCTGTCGCGACTGTGCTGCCTAGCCCTGCCCGGGCCGTCTGCCGACGGTCAGGGACGAGGGTCTGGCCAGAGTCGCCGGAGAGGACGCGTCCGGTGCCACGTTGACCGCAGTACGTCGGTCGGTGTGGCACCGGGCGCGTCTCACGTCCGTACCTCGGGCCGAAGACCTGGCGGCAGCTCGCCGGTCCAGCGGCGCCACATCCGGGCGGCTTGGCGGCCGGCGAGGAGCCGCGCCACTGCCACGCCGACACCGCTGGCGATCGCCCAGGTGACGGCTTCACGCCAGGTGAGATCCGGGTCATCCGGCTCTGGCGGCGGCTCATTACCGGTGACCCACCGCCACCCGGTGTCGACCACCTTCTTCGTCACCGCGACCGCGGCGAAGGTACTCACACCGCGGACGACGGTCCAGCCAAGCTTCGAACCAGCCACCTGAAACCTCCGTTCTTGTCCCGAGTCTTCCACGACAACCCGGACCCGCGCGGTCAGTCTCGTTGGGTGGCGGCCGCGGCGTCGTCGTCGAGGACGCGTGCGAGGGCCTCCGGTCGCCTGGTCGCGATGTACCAGTACGGCGTCGGATCGGCGGGATCGGTCACCTCGACCCGGATCCCGCGCGGCAGGTAGGGCCGCAGGAACAGCCGGGCGAGGGCATCGGCCGCCGGTCCGCGCAGGGCACGCGCCTGCGCCGACGACAGCGGAAGGACGGAGCCGACCGACGTCAGGGGAAGGCGCGCGGAACCCACCTGGAGTGCCTGGTCGTCCAGCCTGATCCTGAGCCGCCCGTAGGCCACCAGCCCGAGCGCGCACAGCACTGTCACCACGAACCCCGCGAGATGCCCACCCAGGTGGGGCCATCCGTGCTGGGCGGCGAACCAGAACGAGCCGGCAAGCGCGCCGACGACCAACCACCACCACAACGGGACCCACAGGCGCTCGGCGTAGAGCGCGGTGTCAGAGCTGGCGTGGTCCGGGTCCTCGATCTCCGCCGGTGCGTTCACGACCGCCAAGCCTGCCATCTACCCGCGTGCTGCCGGGGGTAGGGTCGGGCACCGTGACCCACGAGAACGACGTACCGGTTCTCATCCGGCGTCTCGACCCTGACGTCACCATTCCCGCATATGCTCGTGCGGGTGACGCGGGCGCCGATCTTGTCACCACGGTTGGCCTCACCCTCCAGCCGGGGGAGCGGTCGGTCGTCCCGACCGGCATCGCCCTGGCTCTGCCGGCGGGATATGCCGCGTTCGTCCATCCCAGGTCCGGTCTCGCGGCGCGGTGTGGGATGTCGATCGTGAACGCACCCGGCACCGTTGACGCCGGCTACCGCGGCGAACTCCGTGTCCTCCTGATCAACCTGGATCCGCACCAGCAGGTCGAGCTTCGCCGTGGAGACCGAATTGCCCAGCTCGTCATCCAGCGTGTCGAGCGGGCCCGCTTCATCGAAGTCGACACACTGCCGGGGTCGATGCGTGGCGACGGCGGGTACGGCTCGACCGGCGGCCATGCCGGCCTGGTCTGGCGCGGCACCGAGGCGGGCCGGGCCCGTGGGGAAGGAACCTGACGTGATCTTCCGCAAGGCGCGACCCTCGCACACGACAGCTGATCTCGATGCCGCCGACCGTCGGCGCCGTTCCCTCCTTCCGGAGGGTGAGACGCCCACCTGGCTCGGCGATCCGCCCGGTGACAGCGGCAGTGGCAGTCCAACACCTGTTCGGCCGCCAGGCGCTCCCGCCCACCTAGGGCCGTACGACGCCGACGAGGTGGAGTCCGGCGACGATCCCGCCGCCGCAGGGCGGATCGATCTGGGAGGCCTGCAGATCCCCCGGGTGGCCGGCATCGAGGTCAGGATGCTGATCGACCAGGCGTCGCAGGTGGTGGTCGCGGCTTTGTTGGCACAGGGCGACTCGGTGCTGGAACTCCGTGCGTTCGCGGCACCGAGGAGCACCGGGCTGTGGGACGAGAACCGGCACGAGATCGCCGCCGAGGCCACCCGCGCGGGCGGGATGGTGACCGAGGCGAACGGACCGTTCGGGCTCGAGCTCAAGGTCGTCGTACCGACCCAGACGGCAGGGGGGCACCAGGCCACCCACACGAAGCGCTTCGTCGGTGTCGACCATCCGCGGTGGTTTCTCCGTGGCACCCTGAACGGCCCCGCCGCGTCCGATCCACACGTCGCCGGTCCGTTGCTGGCGGCGATGTCGGAGGTGGTGGTGGTGCGTGGAAAGAGCCCTATGGTGCCGCGCGACATGATTCCGCTGAAACATGCCGACGCGCCCCGGGCGGCGTCTCCGTACGATGGCCACTGACCTCCCCTCGGATGCCCAAGGACCGGTCGGCCATCCCATGGCCGCGCGGGTAGCCTGCGTCGCATGACCGAGGAGCAGCCCGGATCACGCACGGACGACGGTGACAGGTCGACACGCGGCGGTATGTGGCGCCGCGCCCTCTCCCGGCTCACCAGCAGCCAGGACGCCCTGGAGGCCGCCGAGCTGCAGGACGATGTGTTCGAGTCGGGCTACGAACCGATCGCACGCTGTGCCGACCGTGAACAGGTCCAGCTCTGCGGCACCCTTCGTACTGTCACCCTCCGGCCGCGTGGTGGCGTCCCGGCGCTGGAGGCGGAGCTGTACGACGGCTCCGGCTCCGTCGTCCTGGTCTGGCTGGGCCGGCGTCGTATCGCCGGGGTCGAACCAGGTCGCGGCATGATCGCCAAGGGGCGGATCGCCCTCCGCGACGACGAGCGGATCATGTACAACCCGCGCTATGAGCTTCGGCCCCACGAGGAGTACGAGTGACCGAACGAAGTGAGGTCATGAATCAGCACAGCACCGAACGAAGTGAGGTCATGAATAGGCACAGCACCCTGGTCATGGGGCCGACGAAGGAGGTCCCGTGACCGACCAGCAGCCAGCCGAA
>JBOHED010000178.1:0-6695 GCA_050700915.1 Actinopolymorphaceae bacterium
CGTACGCCTCCCAGGTTAACCGCCCGATCAGCCGGGTGATTCCGCCAGACGGGCTAGCGGCGTGCCGCCCAACGGCGGCCTTGGCGACCCATGAACACGTCGTACGGCAGGCCGAGACCCTGCGCGGGCACTGGGTCGGGCCGGCCGGCGAGCATCGCCGCACGCTGTCGGTCGAGGTCAGCACGAAGCCGTTCCAGGTCGGCCGGGCGCCGACCCGCGTTGTTGTTCCGTTCCGACGGATCGGCCTCGACGTCGAAGAGCAGCGGCGCGGGATCGCGCGCCCGGCCGTAGAGGTCGGGCAGCGGGTGGCCGTTCGCATCCTCGACGTACGGCACGATCAGTTTCGCGTCGGACGTACGCAAAGCGGCGGACGCCTGCCTGGTCGACTCCACGGACAACACGCTCGAACGGATCTGCGGCTGCGACCCGTCGATCAAGGGGAGCATGCTGTGCCCGGTCAGGTCGTACGCCGGCAACGGGAGCCCGGCGAGCTCGCACAGCGTCGGCAGGACGTCCTCGTGGGAGACCATGGCGTCAATCCGGCCTTGCCTCGGGCCGGATCGCCTACCAGCGGGCAGCTTGAGGATCATCGCGAGTCGCGTCACCGCGTCGTAGAGACCATGGTGGTCGAAGTAGAGTCCGCCCTCGCCGAAGCATTCCCCATGGTCGGACATCAGCAGCAGAACCGTGTTGTCCCAGCGCCCGCTCGCCTCGAGGCCTTCGACCAGCCGGCCGATCTGGTGGTCCACCTGGGAGATCTCACCGTCGTACTGCGCCAGTACGTACGCATAATCGTCCGGATGCCGCAGGTCCATGTCGGACAGGAAAGCGTCATAGTAGTCGGGGTGGATCTTCCTTACCTGCTTCATGTCGACGTCGGAGCCGGCGTCGGGGTCGTAGTGCATCGTGTCGTAGGGCGGCAGCGGACCGTACGGTGTATGGGGATCCCAATAGTGGATGAACAGCAGCAACGGCTTGTCGGCGGCCTCATTGACGAAGGCCAGTGCCCGGTCGGTCAGCTGCGTGCTCTGGTTTCCGAACGGTGCATAGAGAAAGCCCGAGTAGTGGTCGTACCCACGGGCGAACCACGTGCCCTTGCCGGAGCCCTGCACGACGAGGTTGTCCAGCGCCACCGTCAGGTATCCGCTCTCCTTGGCCAGCTGGGGGAGGAGCCGGACATCGGCGTCGAGTTGCGCGTGCGCGGGGTGCGTGACGATCCCGTGCCGGTACGGATGCAACCCTGACAACAGGGTCGTGAACGACGGCGTGGTCGGGATTCCGGCCGCGTACGCATGGTCGAACACCACCGACTCGGCCGCGAGGGCGTCGATCGCCGGCGACGTCGGCCGCCCATAGCCGTAGCAACCGAGATGGTCCGGCCGGAGCGTGTCGACCGCCAGGATGACGATGTTCGGCCGGGTGTCGATGTTCTCGCCGTCGTTCACCACATCACGTGTCCAGCGTCCCCTTAACCCCGGGGCGCGTTCAGCTCGTTCGGGTCCGGGATCCCCGCCGCCTGGCCCACCCGCTGGGCAAGGGGTGTCGCGCCCGGGCCCACCTTCTCGTCGGGTTTCGGCTGCCCGATGTTGGTGGCACACGCACCCTGGTCGGCCACCGGGTCGGAGTCCCGCCCGGTCTCGGCGAGCCGTTTCGCCAACCAGGCATCGAGAACAGCCTCGAGCTCGGCGACGACCTCGGGATGCGATTCGGCGATGTTGTCCTTCTCGCCAGGGTCCGCCTGCAGGTCGAACAGCTCCTTCATCGGGCGGCCGTGCCGGTCGGGTTCGACCGACCGGATGAACTTCCAGCGGTCCGTCCGCACGCCCCGCTTGACCTGCCAGGTGGCTTCGGACATGAAGACCTCGGCGTAGTTGCTGTCGCGGACGCCGTAGATGGAGGGAAGCAGGCTGATCCCTTCCATGCCTTCGTTCTGCGGCAGGCCCACCAGGTCGAGCAGCGTCTGGGTGACATCGAGGTTCTGCACCATGCCGGGAACCCGCCGGCCGGCTGGCAGCTTGCCCGGCCACGACATGATCAACGGGATGTGGACGTTTCCTTCGTAGAGGCCGTGGTGGTCGAAGTAGCCCAACTGCTCGTTGAGGACTTCACCGTGGTCGGCGGTGATCACCACGATCGTGTCGTCCTTGACCGGTTCCAGCGCGGCGAAGACCTTGGCGAGATAGCCGTCCATGTAGCGGATCTCACCGTCATAGAGGTTGATCACGTGCTCCGCGTCGGTGACTCCCGGCATCCAGTCGTGGAAGTACCACTTGAACGGTTCCCAGCTCCACGCCTCGTCCATGCTGTGGTTGGCCGGGTCGTACGGATCCCTGTCACCGTCCGTGTAGAGGTCGTCGTACCCCGGTGGCGGGAGGTAGGGCGTGTGCGGATCCCAGTAGTGCAGGAAGAGGAAGAACGGCCTCGGGTCGGCGATCACCTCGTCGATGGCCGGGAGTGCGAGATCGGTGACCGTCTCGGCCTTGCGCAGCACCGTAGGGTCGGAGCGGTCCCACTGGTAGGTGCGGTAGTGCTCGAATCCCCTGCTGAAGTGCCGGTTCATGTTGTCGACCGCAGCGGTCACGTAGCCGCTCTCGGCGAGGATCTCGGGCAGCAGCTTGATGCCGTCCTTGATCGGCACACCGCCGCCGATGTTGACGATGTCGTGGGTGATCGCTTCCTTGCCGGAGAAGAGGGTCGTGAAGCTCGGATGCGTCGGGATGTTCGGTGCGTAACAGCGTTCGAAGACCACACCGGTCTTTGCGAACGCGTCGAGGTTCGGGCTCGTGTCGCGGTGATATCCGTAGCTGCCAAGGTGATCCGCGCGCTGGGTGTCCAGCGCGATCAGCACGATGTTGGTCATCCGGCAACCTCCTCGACCGTGCCGCCTTCGAACGAACGGATGGCCGCCTCGATGACCTCCTGTGCGGCGAGACCGTCCGCACCCGACCCGTCGAGAGGTCCACCGGACTGCACCTGGGAGACGAAGGCGTTGATCCGGTTGGAGAACGTCTCGCCGAACCCTTCCATGCCGCCCATGATCGGGTTGTCGACCACCAGCTTCTCGGCCGACTCGCGGGGGAAGAACTCGAGTCGTTCGAAGACGTTCTCGATCACGAAACGTCCCTTGCTTCCGGCGACCTCGCAGCGTTCGATCGGGTGGTACCGGCTCGCGTCGTAGCTTCCGGTCAGGTGCCCGACGGCCCCACTTGCGAACTGGACGTTGACCGACGCGTTGGACCAGATGGCGCGGCCGGGCCCCTTGTGCAGGAACGCCTGCACCTTGCTGATCGGCCCGCCGAAGTAGCGCATCACGTCGATCGAGTGCGGGTGCAGCGCGCGCAGGTGGAACCACGGCGAGCTCTCGTTGGGATTGTTGATCCACAACGCCATGTTGACGAACAGCACCTCGCCGACAGCGCCGTCCTCCTGGAGCTTCTTCGCCCGTGCGGCGGCCGGGGTGAACCGGTGGTTGAGGTTGACGCCGAGCAGGACGCCGGCCTCCTTCGCCGCCTGCACCATCTCCCGTGCCTCGGTGAGGTGGTTGGAGATCGGCTTCTCGACGAGCACATGCTTGCCGGCCGCGATGAGCTGCATGGTCGGGGCGTGGTGGTGTCCGCCGTTCTCCGGCCCGGCGGTGGACACGCTGACGGCGTCGAGTTCCTCGGCGTCGAGCATTTCCTCGAGGCTGTGGTAGGCCGGTATTCCGTACTGCTTTCCTACGGGGTCGACGCGTTCTGGCAGCAGGTCACAGACCGCCACGAGTTCGGCGTCGGGATTGCTGGTGTAACAGCGGGCGTGGTTCTTGCCGATCCCACCGAGCCCGACGATTGCTACCCGGAGCATGGCCCCTCCTGGATTGTTGGCGCGTGGACCTGGTGTCCCTGGGCGCTGGTGGCCCTGGTTGCTGGTGTCCCTGGTTGCTGCTGTCACTGGTCTCTAGCTGGCACTGACTTCCTGCAGGCACCGGTGGAGATATCCGCGGCTCTCCGCGGCGATACTGCTCGCCTGGGCGGGGGTGTAGGTCTTGGCGCCGATCACCTCGAGGTTGAGCGGACCGGAATAGCCAACCTCGGCAAGAGCCTGCAACGTGGCCGGGATGTCGACGGCACCGCGTCCGGGGATCTGGGTGGGCGGCGGGCCGACCTTCTGCTCGCGGCTGGCGCAGTCCCGGAAGTGCGAGGTGACGATCCGCTCGCCCCAACTCCTCGCGATGGCGTCCGGGTCCTCGTCGGCACGGAACAGGTGGCTCGGGTCGAAGTTCAGCCCCAGGGCGGGATGCGTCACCTCTGAGGTCAGTCGGAGCGCGCTCGCGCCGTTGTAGATCGCCTGTCCCACATGGGGTTTCACGGCCAGGGTCAGTGCGTACTCCCCGGCGAGCTCCGCCAGCGTGGCGAGATGGGCGATCGACTGCTTCGTCGACTCCTCGTCGCCGGTCGTTCCGCCCGAACCCACGTTGACGATCGGGATCTCGAGCCTGGTCGCGAGGTCGAAGATCCGTTCGAGCCGGGCGCGGTCTGTGGTGGTCGCCTCGATCGCGGTGGCGGTCAGGCCGTTGTCGTTCAGCAGGGTGGTGAGGCGTTTGATCGTGACGGTGTCGTTGTCGGGCGAAATGTGCTCGCACATTCCCTTGATCGCGGCAAACTCGACGTAGGAATATCCGGCGAAGGCGACCGCCTCGATCGCGGCTTCGACGTCGACTGAGGCGAACAGAACGGTATTGCATCCCAGTTTCATGGGACAGCATCCCCTTGGTGAGATGGGTTTTGGTCGCGGATCCGACCTCCGGTGAGGTTGCCGGACGCCGCGGCCGGGGTCAACTATCGACGACCGGTGTCGGCCGGTTCGGCATCAGGGCCCGGTTGGGAGGCCAGGCGGGTGTTGCTTCGTGCCTGTGGTGCTGTACGTACGACTATCAGCAAATTCGGTCCTTCTGCCAGCGGATTGACTCATCCCAGTCGACGTAGCGCAACGGAAGGTCGCGCCAGTACCACGTGGACTCGTCGTCGGGCCAGGTGGCGTAGATGTCGTCCCAGGTCGTGACTCCACAGTGCACGTCGAGGGAACGTCGTTCGATCACGTCGTCCAGGGACTGGTAGCGGAAGTCGCAGGACAGCCGTACCCGGTCGGGCTGGCCGTGGGGCAGCGCCTTGTGCACTGTACGACTGGAGAACGTCAGCACGTCACCGGCTTCGAAGTCGCCCTCGGCCCATGTCAAGTCCAGGTTGCACAGGTACGCCTCGAGGCCGCCTGCCCCGTCGGCCGCCTTGTAGGACAGCAGTCCGTCGTGCTGCGAACGATCCAGCACCGTCAGCCCGCCGAGACTCCGTGGGCAGTCGCCGAGCGGGAGCCACGCGGTCCAGACGTTCGGGCTGCCCTGGACGTGGATGAAGTCCTGATGCGGCGGCGTGGGGCTGATGTCGCCATGCGGCACCATCAGCCGGGCGATGTTGCGCGGGTGCCGGAAGACCGGCGCGTCGAAGAGGGCCGCGTACACCGCCCGCAGGCGCGGGTGGTCGGAGAGGCGGTGGAACTCCCGCACCTGCTGGACCTCACGGTAGGCCGCCGCCGTGACGCCGACGCCGCAGAACGCACGCTCCTCAGGGTCCTCCCGCTCGTACGCGGCGACGTCGGCGATCCCGTCCGCGACCTGGGTGCCCGCTGCGAGCCAGCCGTGCCGGTCGAGGATCTCGAGGAACTTCTGGCGTACGCCGAGGACATCCGCGCGTGGCAGCAGGCCGCGCAGGAAGAGGTAGCCGTGCTCCTCGGCACGGGCGCGGAGTGCGGGCGGGTCGTCGAGCAGGTCCGACGAGTCGACGAACGGTGTCGTACGGGTCGGGCCGGTGGTCGTCGGGGCGGTCATCGGACGCTCCGGTGGGTCGTGGAGAAAACGTTTCAACCAGCGTCGGCGCAGGTGGGGCCGGGAGTACATGGCCTGACCGGTCTTGGCAGCGGGAGTTCGCGTGGACGAACATTCCAGCAAGTCCGGACCTCCGCCCGGCGATCGGGCGACGGGTCAGGTGACGACGGGCGTGAGGTCGGCGGACGGCCGCGGCACCCGGACGCCACGCGGTCGCCCTCGCCGCTCAGGCTCCGCGGCTAGGGAGGCGACGACGTCGGCAATGCGTACGACAGCCTCGGTGAGGTCGGCTTCGGGCAGCGCGTAAGGCAGTCGCAGGAACCGTTCGAACGCGCCGTCGGTCCCGAACCGTGGCCCCTCCGCCAGGCGTACGCCCTGCTGGCCCGCGAGCACGGCGAGCGTGCTGGACACCGGGGCGTCGAGCTCGCACCACAGGCTCAGCCCGCCCGGCGGGAGCGCGAACCGCCACTGCGGCAGGTGCTCGGCCAGCGCGTCGACGAGAGCCGCCCGTCGCCTGCGTACCATCGCCCGTCGCTCGATCAGGATCGGCTGGTGCCGCACCATCAGCTCCGCTGCCGTCAGCTGACTGAGGATCGACGTACCCAAGTCGGTCACCGCGCGGACCCCGAGCAGGGTCGGAACCAGGGAGGCAGGCGCCCGGAGCCAGCCCACACCGAGGCCACCCCAGTAGCACTTGCTGGTGCTGCCGACCAGGAGGACCCGGTCGTGCCGGTCGTACGCGGCGAGCGGGCGCGGCATGTCGTCGGGGGAGACGTCGAGGGTGAGGTCGACCAGCGTCTCGTCGGCGACCGTGAGGGTCCGGGTGCGCGCGGCGGCG
>JBOHED010000179.1:0-3907 GCA_050700915.1 Actinopolymorphaceae bacterium
GACGCGAGGTAGGACGGCTGCCAGCGCGGCTGGTTGACGATCATCGCTGACATGGAGCCCACGTTGACGATCGTGCCGCTCCCGCGTTCGATCATGTGTCGGGCGACGGCGCGACTGCAGTACCAGAGTCCGTCGACGTTGGTCGCGAAGACCTCGTCCCACGCGGCATCGGGTGTTTCCAGTGCGCGACCGGGCGCGCTGATCCCGGCGTTGTTGACGAGGACGTCGATCCGACCCAGGTCGTTCGTGACGGTCTCCACCATGCGGTCGACCTGGGCGGTGTCGGTGATGTCGGCCTGGACGGCGATCGCGCGGATCCCCTGCCGGGCCAGGTCGTCGGCCGCCTGGCGGACGGCGTCGAGGCCGCGGGCCGCGAGCGCGACAGCGGCTCCGGCCTCGCCCAGCGCCTGCGCCATCGCCCGACCGAGCCCGCGGCTGCCACCAGTGACGAGGGCGACCTTCGCCGCGAGCGAGAACTTCTCCAGCACTGTCATGGCGGACAGTTCAGCATTGTCATGAGAGTCCTGTCACGGCAGGCTGCCGGACACCGGCGGCACCGGCAGGCCGAAACCCGGAGCCTCCGAGAGGTGGAGCATGCCGTCGACCAGCCGATAACGGTCGGCGCGGACTCCTTTCGTACGACCTGGTACGCCTTCCACCGCGACGACGTTGCCGAGCCCGGCGGCCAGGTGCGCGGCGTACAGCGTCTTCAGCGGCCGGCCCCACGCGTGCGGGGAGGCCTGGGCGCCGGCGGCGCGGAGCCGGGGCATCACCTGGCGCCAGGCGGTGAACCCGAACGTCACGACGTCCATCAGCAGGACGTCGAGAAGGCCGTCGGCCGCCAACTGGAGCAGGAACGGGACGTCCGGATCGCGTTCACCGTCGGCGACGAGAGGACGCGAGTCGAGGCCGTCGAGATACCGGCGCAGTCGGCGCAGATAGGCGCGGGTCTCCCGGAACGGCTCCTCCACCCAGAACAGTCCGCAGTCGGCTACGGCGTCCAGATAGGTCAGGAACCCGCCGGTCGTGTAGCCGTCGTTGGCGTCGACGAGGATCCGCGCGTCGGGATGGGCCGCCCGGACCGCACGGGTCACCTCGATGTCGCGGCGGAGCCCTTCGCTCGCCGGCATCCAGCGGTGGCCGCGTCCGATCTTGAGCTTGAACGCCCGATAGCCGAGTCGCCGGTCGGACGCGCAGTTGGCGAGGACCTTGTCGATCCCGCGGGCCGGGTTCTTCACGGTGAGGTCGTCGAGGTAGATCGCTCCGTCGTAGCACGGAACGGCCGTCTGTCCGGCATCGCCGAGGAGACGGAACACCGGCTTGCCGAGGATCTGTCCGGCCAGGTCGTGGAGGGCGAAGTCGAGCGGGAGGGCGCGGGGATCGGTCACGCCGACGTCCGGGTCGAACAGGTCGCCGACCCTGCGACCGACCAGGTGGTCGGCGGGGCCGATCTCGCCGGCGGCGATGCCCCAACCGATGGCGCCGGCGTTCGTCTTGACGACGGCGATCTTGAACGTTCCGCCGGCACCATGGGATCCCAGCCGGGCGTTGCGTCCGATGGTTCTCGGATAGCGGTCACGGAGATTTCCGGTGACGACCCGCGCGATGCGGTGACCCGCGAGCGCAGACATCAGTGCCGGACGCAGACGTACGGCGGAATGGTCGAGATGCTCCGGCGCCCGCCGCCATCCGAGACGTCGCGACGCCAGTGCAGTCGGGGACTTCGTTCGCGATGACGGTCTCCGCGCAGGATCGTTCTACGGTGACTGGTTCCCTGCCGAAGCTGGCGTTCCGCCGTCACCGCGCACACCTCTTCTCTCCCGAGCGTTCACCGGATGCCGTCCTCCGGGGAACTACACCCGTGTCGGCCGGAATGTTAATAGCGCACTACGCCCGAAGTGTCCATAAAGTCCTGGTTCACCCGGGCTCAAGTGGCCGCTGCCGGCCGCAACCAGTCCGCTACCGGCGGGGTGCGGACCTCAGGTCCCCTCCGCGGCAGGGCGATGAGCGGTCGACCCGCGGATCACCAGCGGACAGCGCAATCGGGTGATCGAGGGCTCTCGGAACGGGTCGCTGATCCGCTGCAGTAGCAGGTCGATGCCAGTGTCAACGATGGCTTGCACCGGCTGCTCGACCGTCGTGAGGTCGAAGGACTCCCACGACGCCATGTCGGTGTTGTCGAAACCTGCGACCCACACGTCGTCGGGTACGCCGACTCCGAGCGACCGCGCCGCGTCGAGAACGCCGAACGCGAGGATGTCGATGATCGCGAAGATCGCGGTCGGCGGGTCCTTCCGGTCCAGCAGCACCTGTCCCGCGGCGTGTCCGTCGGCATGGGAGAACCCGCCCGTGACGACATCGCGCGCCTGGAGCTCGATCCCCGCCTCGGACAACGCCGATCGGAAGCCGAGCTCCCGTTCGCGCGTGGTCGAGGCCCGGTGCGGCGAGGTGACGAGGCCGATCCGACGATGCCCGGCGCGCACGAGATACCGGCCGAGGTCCCGGGCGCCCTGCCAGTTGTCGCCCACCGTCTGGTCGCAGGGGAGATCGTCGATGCCCCGGTGCAGGAGGACGGTCGGTGTCCGGGAGTTGAGCGCGATCGTGTGCAGCCGCGAGTCGAAGGTCGCGGACGTGAACACGAAGCCGTCGACGAGGCCCTGGGAGATCACCTGGCTCGCGGTCTCGGCAGGGTCGTGCTCGACGTTCCACAGGACCATCTGCAGGTGGTAGTCCGCGAGCCTGCGGCCGATGAGATCGAGCAGCACCGCATGGAACGGGCTCGTGACGCGGGACATGAAGACGCCGATCGCACCGGTCCGGCCGGTCTTCATCGCCCGGGCGAGCGCGTTGGGGCTGTAGTTCTGCTCCTCGAGGACCTTCCGCACCCGCGCCCGGGTCTCGGCGTTGACCCGCGGGCTGTTGGTGAGGACGCGGGAGACGGTCGACTGGGAGACACCGGCGAGGCGCGCGAGATCACGACTGGTGAGTGTGCGCTCAGATCTGCGCATCGCCGCTCCTGCCGTGGGGACGAGAAATCCTAACCTGTGCCGGCGGCGCGGGCAGCCTGTGCCCACATCACGGCGAGTTCGCCGCGTTCGTGCCAGGCGAGGCGACGCAGGAGCTTGACCGAGGTCCAGGTCGCGTCGTTCGCCGTGCGTACGAGGTCGGCGGGCATGGTGTCGATGATCTTACGTACGTGTGCCGCAGACCGTTCCAGCTCGGTGAGCAGGTCGCCGGCCGGTTCGCGGTAGCCGAGCCCCGCCATCGGCAGGTAGTAGCGACTCTCGGTGTCGACGATGTGCCAGGCGAGCTGGCGGACCGTCCGCCACGAGGCGTACGCCGGAAGCACCCGGTGCGGGTCGTCCCAGTCGAGCACCGCGTCCGAGCATGTACGCACGAGCGCGATGACGTCCCGGCGGCACGCGGTGAGGATCGCCTGGGTGGCGCGGCGTTCGTCGTCCGCAGCCGGCTGGTGGTCCCGCTGGAACGCCAGTTCGTCACCCTGGACGCGTTCGGCCACCACGAGGTCGACGTGCTTGCCGAGTTGGTCGTGCAGGTCGCCGACCGCCTTCGCCTCGTCCGGACCCTGGCCACACCGGCCCCACCCGTCCACCTCGAAGGTCCAGGCGGCCGACCCGTGGGCGAAACGCCATGGCCACCTCGTTCTCCACGTACACCTGGATCGCCGTCCGCATGTGCCCCAGGTCTACCGCGTCACCCGCACCTCGTGGGCGGCGGTGTCGGACAGATCGATCGTGACGCTGGCATTGCCGGCGGTCAGGTCGACCGGCACCGACTCACCGTCCACTGTCACGTGCGGATCCTTACCGAAGCCCGACACCGTGAACGTCGCCGGCCCTGCCGCGTAGCCCCGGACCGACAGGTCCAGCGTGCGACCGGGGGAGTA
>JBOHED010000180.1:0-11483 GCA_050700915.1 Actinopolymorphaceae bacterium
AAATGCAAGGCCAAGCGGAATGCAACCGGCGAGGTCAAGGTGAACGACAAGGGCACGCGGATGGCGAAGGCCACCTGTCCCGAGTGCGGCACCAACCTCAACCGGATCCTCGGCAAGGCCTGAGCAGGCTGACGACCGAAGGGGCGGCCGCACGATGGGCCGCCCCATATGGTCGCCGGTCCTGAGCGCGTCTCGCCGGTCCTGAGCGGGCGCGCTGCCGTTCGCTTCGGGCGCGGGCTAGATTCGTTCGCCCTGTCGGGTCCGACTGGTAACGACCCGTTCGGCGACGAACGACAGAAACGGTACGGTTCCGGCGACCAGCACACCCAGTGTCCCCCGCAGCGACCAGCGGGCCCGGAGCGCGAGATCGGCGCCCAGCACGAGATAGACCATGTACAGGAACCCGTGCAGCGGCCCGACGATCGCGACGGCACGCTCATCGCCACCCAGGTACTTCATCGGCATCGCGACCAGGGCGAGGACCAGCAGAAACACCCCGACGACGTACGCGATCACCCGGAACCGGGTCAGCCGACCGCGTAGCGCGGGCGCCATCCGTACTGTCGACGCGGTGACCGGCACGTCTGCATCGGCGGTCATCTGTCGTCCCCCAGTCCGGTGCCCGGCGCTCCTGCACCCTCCGATGTGGCACCCCGGGATCCGGTGTCCCGCGAGGGCAGATTCCGCGACCGGCTGTGCAGCGCCTCGAGGTAGTCGTTGTAGGCCTCGAGCTCTGGATCAACGGCCTTGGGAACCAGGACGCGCGCGGCCGATCCCACGGGGCGCTTCACAGGCAGGGGTGGCAGCACGGCCTCGCCCCCGGCTGGAAGGGGACCCCCGGACGCCCGGGGCTCTCCACCGTCACCGCGCGGGATGCGCTCATGCCGGTGAGCTGCCGCGTTCGTACCGTCCACCTGCTGAGGTTCGTCGTCCGGCGATGACGCTGGATCACGCAGCAGCTTCCACCACAGGTAGACGGCGAACGCGGCGAAAAACGGCCACTGCAGCGTGTAGCCGAGGTTCTGCCAGCTCCCGGTCGTCGACTCGAAGCGGCTCAGCTGCCACCACGCCAGGAAGAGGAAGGCAGCCACGGCGAGTACGACGATGATCGTGAACGCGATCCACCGCGGCGTCAGGAGCCGGCGCAACGACGGCGCGGGTGCCGCGACAGGATGCCGCTCGGCCTCAGTGCGCGGGGCGTTCATGATGTCGCGTTCGGCTTCCTCGTTCGGATCTCAGGGGGCTCCTGCGACGCAGGGCTCCTGCGACGGCTGGTCCTGTGTCGGCTGGTCTGGGCCCGACACTAACACCGCCTGTGGATGACGCCGGCAGCCATCCGTACGGACGTGGCAGGCTTCTCCCCCTGCGGACACAGCCGTCCGTAACAGCGCCAGCACACACGGGGAGGCACCATCGTGCGGCCACAAATCAAACCTGCCCTGCATCGGATCTGGCGAGATCCCGGCACACTCCAGGTCGGCCTCGATCCTGACCATGCCCTTGTCCTCACCGGGCTCGATCCGGCACTCGCGAGTGTCGTCGACTCCCTCACGGGCGTACGCACCGAGGAGGCACTCGTCACCCAGGCCGTCGCCCGCGGCGGCAGTGGTGCGGGTGCCCGCAGGCTCCTCCGCCTTCTCGCCGAGGGAGGTGCACTCGACGACGCAGGGCAGTCCAGGGACGGCGCAGTACCCGGTCTTGGTCCGGCCGAGCGGGAACGCCTCCGGCCGGACCTGGCGGCGCGCTCGGTTGCCGACGGCTCGCTCGACGGCGGGGTGGCGACTCTGAGGAGCCGGCGCGAGGCGCGGATCGCCGTGTTCGGGGCGGGCCGGGTGGGCGCATCGATCATCACCCTGGCGGCGTCGTCCGGCGTCGCCAGGGTGATCGTCGACGACCGAACTCCCACCGGTCCGGGCGACCTGGCGCCAGCCGGGCTCTTCGCGGCAGATGTCGGTACGCCCCGCGGCGAAGGCGCCGCTCGCGCCGCCGCACTTGCCGCGCCGTCGACCGAGGTCACGACCGTCCGGCCGGGGCACCCGCTCGAGCGGCCCGATCTCGCGGTGATCGCACCCGACGACGAGCCCGATCGCCGGATGGCGGACGCCTTCGTCCGGGCGGGCCTGCCGCACCTCTTCGTCCGGATGCGGGAAGGTCGGGCGATCCTCGGTCCGTTCGTCCTTCCCGGTGCGTCCTCGTGCATCCGCTGCCACGACCTGCGGCGTACGGCGCAGGACCCCCGTTGGCCGAGCGTCCTCGCGCAGGCACTCACCACGCCTCGGGGAGCGGGCGCCTGCGACGTCGTCCTTGCCACGACCCTCGCGTCGCACGCCGTCCTGCACGTGCTGGCGTTCCTCGAAGGTGGCCAGCCGCGGTCGGTGGACGCCACGCTGGAGATGGACCTGCCGTACGGGTCCGTACGCCGTCGGTCGTGGTCGGCCCATCCCGCGTGCGGGTGCCAGTTCGACCCGGAGCGGGACGCCGGCAACGCGGGGGCGGTGGAGGATGGTCCTCGCCCTTCCGCTCCGCCCGCCGACGTCCGTACCGACCCGGCACCGAAAGCGGCCTGATCGGCCCGCGGCCGGGCGTCGCGAGTGACGAGCCGCCTCCGAACGCGAGCTGCATGCAGGACCGCCTCGACGCGCACCCTAGGGGTGTCTGATGGATCACGGTCGATCAGACACCCCTTAAGGTCAGTCGGGTGACGACCCCTGCCGCCCGGCTGCCGCAGACCCGGTGTAGTGCGATCTACGCCTTGGGCAGGACGCGGCAGTTGCTCCAGAAGCGGACAATGGACCTGTGAGCGATCTTCCTCGCAAAGGTCTCGCCCGCACCGTCCGGTTGGCCGGCCTTCCGTTGGGAATCGCCGGCCGCACCGCGGTCGGTCTCGGCAAGCGTCTCGGCGGCAAGCCGGTCGATGCGGTCACCTCCGACCTCCAGCGCCGCACCGCCGACCAGATCTTCCGGGTGCTGGGCGAGCTCAAGGGCGGCGCGATGAAGTTCGGGCAGGCGCTCTCGATCTTCGAGGCGGCCCTGCCCGAGCAGCTGACGGCGCCCTACCGCGCGACGTTGACCAAGCTCCAGGACGCCGCGCCGCCGATGCCGGCGAGCACCGTGCACCGGGTCCTCGCCGAGGAGTTGGGGCCGCACTGGCGCCGCCGCCTCCACGGCTTCGACGACGTTCCCGCGGCTGCCGCGTCGATCGGGCAGGTGCACCGTGCACGGTGGTCCGACGGTCGCGACGTTGCGGTCAAGATCCAGTACCCCGGTGCGGCCGACGCGTTGCGTTCGGACCTCAACCAGATCGGTCGGCTCAGTCGGCTGTTCTCGGTCTGGCTCCCAGGCCTGGACGTCAAGCCGCTCGTCGACGAGCTCAAGGCCCGCATCGGTGAAGAGCTCGACTACACCCTCGAAGCCGAGGCACAGGCCGGGTTCGCCGTGGCGTACGACGGCGATGGGGAGATTGCGGTCCCGTCGGTCCGGCTCTACACACCGAGAGTGCTCGTGTCGGACTGGCTGGACGGCACGCCGCTCAGCGAGATCATCGCCAACGGAACTACCCAGGAGAGGGACCACGCCGGTCTCCTCTTCGTACGTTTCCTGTTCTCGGGTCCGGCTCGGGCTGGTCTCCTCCACGCCGATCCGCACCCGGGCAACTACCGCATCACTCCGGACGGCCGACTCGGCGTGGTCGACTACGGCCTGGTCGCTCGGCTCCCCGGTGGCTTCCCGCCGCAGATCGGGCGACTGCTGCGGATCGGGCTTTCCGGCGACTTCCAGCAGGTCAGCGACGGTCTGCGGGCCGAAGGCTTCATCAAGCCGAACGTCGACATCGATCCGCAGAGCCTGCACGACTATCTCCAGCCGTTCACCGAGCCCGCGCAGACCGAGACGTTCCGGTTCACCCGCGAGTGGATGCGTACGCAGTTCCAGCGGATCAGCAACGTACGCGGAGACGGCGCGAAGACGGCGTTCCGGCTCAACCTTCCGCCGTCGTACCTCCTGATCCACCGGGTCTGGAGTGGTGGCATCGGCGTGCTGGCCCAGCTGGGTGCCGAGGCGCCGTTCCGGGCCGAGCTCGAACGCTGGCTTCCGGGATTCTCAGCCGAGCCGACGGCCCTCGATGCGGCCGAGCCATCCGACGAGGCCGCCGACGCCTGAGGCTTGGTTCACCCCGGTGGTCAGGTGCCGGCTGGGTCGAACCGGCCTTCGATGCTGTGCAGGTGGGCGCGAGCGCACGGCCCGCAGTAGTAGCTGGTCGTCAGGTCGCGCGCGAACGACACCGCCCAGCTGAGCGGAAGATCCTCGGTGGGCGCGTGAACACCGCAAAGGTCGCAGTCGAACATTGATCCGTCACTTTCTCGCTTCGAACCGTGCAGCACGCCGACTCGTTCGTCGCCACCATCGTCTCTCGACCGGGTAACGGCCACGAGTCGAACGGGCTTCGTCATGGGGCGTCTGCGAGCGCCGAATGTTTCGACAGACATTGTGACGGAACGTCAGAATTGGACACAGTGCTGGGCGGACATTCAACCCATTCGGCATGTCAGGCACAGCGAGCGGGCCGGGCATCTGTCGTTCCGATGCCCGACCCGCTTAGTGCATTACCCGAAGCGCGCCCTGGTCAGGCGGGCCCGCAACGCGGCTTCCCGGCTCTTACGACTCAGCCGCCGGGCGCGGACGAGCAGAGTCGCCTGTCGTGTCTTGCTCGATTGCCTGACGCGTTCGTGTATCTGCGCGCGCGCCAGCTCTTCTTGGAGAAGATGCACGGAGGTGCTCCTTGGCAGGTCGGTGGCCGCATAGCCCGGAATCGTTCGTTCCAGGGAATCGACCGGGTGTTCTCTGGTCATCGGGTTCTCTGTGGGGTCGGCGACGGCGGTCCGGCGGTCTCCGGACTCCGCCCGCAGTCGGATGGTGGTCATGCGGCGACTTCGTTCTTGCGAGGACGGCCACGTGGCCGCTTACGCGGAACAACCACACCGGCGATGAACAGCTCGCCGCCCCAGACGCCCCACGGCTCGCGCCGAGCGAGAGCGCCGTCGAGGCACTCGCGCTTGATCGGGCAGTCGAGGCAGATGGTCTTGGCGAACTCCACGTCGGCAGGTGATTCTGCGAAGAAGAGCTCCGGATCGAACGACCGGCAGGGAAGTTCGAACTCACTGACGACCTCGGGTACGCCGTCGAGGACGCTGAGACTCACTTTCCGGTCACCTCCTTGTGTCCTGGTCTGTGTCTGCTGGCCTGATCTCTTTGCGCTGTCTGCCTTGCTGGGTGTGTGTCTCACTGCCTGTCTGACTCTCCCTGGCTGTCGTCGTCGACATCGGACTGGCAACTCGATCGGTCTGGCATCTCGTTTGACCTGCGCATCTTGTGGGACCTGGGCAAACAAAAGGGCCGCGGATCCCGAGTCGGGTTCCGCGGCCCTGGAGTGGCCGGCCAGGTCTTGTCATAAGACCGGAGGGCTCCAGGCTGGAACACCCGACAAGGGTCCCTTGGTGGAACGGGGCGAAACACTGCTCGGAACGACGGTGTCGATCGGAATGACGGTGTCGATCGGGGCGGCTGTGTTGATCGGCAGGGCTGTGTTGATCGGCAGGGCTGTGTTGATCGGAAGGGCTGTGTTGATCGGAAGGGCGGCGGCGGACGGGGCAGAAAGACCAGCTGGAAGGCGGCCGGTCGTGGAAACGCTGCTCGTCTGGACCCTGGTGATCCGGGTCTTGGTCGTCGGGGCGACTCCCGTCGCCGGAAGTGCCGCGCTCCACGGTCGAGTGCTCAGGTGGCCGAGGCCGGAGATGCCATCGCGATAGACCTTCCGGCCCCGCTCGCACTGGTCGAACCCGCCTTTGGACACACTGGTCCCTTGGATCACGGGCGAGACGTATGAGATGGACCGCCGAGCGGGTGTCATCGAGCAGGGAGCGCCGAGCGTCAACTCACGGCGATGACGAATCACCATGATCATCTGACGCACCTCCCTCTGCTCGGACAGGCCAAACCGCAATGCGGCGGTATGGGGTCGAGCTGACACTACGCTTCCCCCCGGCGGAGAGCAATGCAATTAATGAGGTGACTCGGAAGGCTTTACCGTTTCGTGCTCAGCGAGTTCTCGGCGGCGTGACTTGCGTGCCCAACGGCCTTGGTGATCAAGGGATTCGGCAACCGCGTACCGATTCAGCTGTCCGGTGAGAGCAGGTCGCCCTGCCCCGCGGTGGAGCCGTCCGGCATCGCTGCCTCGGATGGCGTACCGCCGGAACAGATCGCGAGCACATCGTCGGCGTACCTGCCCAGCTTGGTCGAGCCCACGCCCGGGATCTTCGCCAGCTCGGCGGCCGCGCTGGGGCAGGTCTCCGCGATCGCGACCAGGGTCGCGTCGGTGAAGACGCAGTACGCAGGGACTCGCTGCTCCTGCGCCTGCGCCAACCGCCATGCCCGCAGCTTTTCGTACATCTGCTCGTCGTAGGTCGCAGGGCAGTCGGCGCATCTGCCGACCTTGCGTTCGCCGGCGTCCTGGAGGGGACGGTCGCAGGATCGGCAGCGTGCGACCGTCCGCTGGGCCTTGCGGCCCGATCGCCCACCGTTCGCGCCTTCCGTACGACGGTCGGCGACCGCACTCCCCTGCGGACGGACGGAGGCGAGGAACCGGGACGGTGCCCGTCGTGATCGGCCGCCGGGCGTGCGGGCCTGGGCCCAGGAGATCGAGAGGTGGACGCGGGCCCGGGTGATGCCGACGTAGAGCAGCCGGCGCTCCTCCTCTACCTGCGCCTCCGTGTCGGCGTAGGTGATCGGCACGGTGCCCTCGTGAATGCCGGCGAGGAATACGGCGTCCCACTCGAGGCCCTTCGCGGCGTGGAGGGTGGCCAGCGTCACCCCGTCGGCCGCCGGGGCGTGCTGGGCCGCCACCCGCTCGTCGAGTACGCCGAGGAGCGCCGGCAGGTCGGCGCCTGGCTGCTCGCGGGACAGGTCGCCGGCGAGGGACGCCAGTGCTGCCAGCGACTCCCAGCGTTCGCGAACAGCGCCGGAACCGGTCGGCGGTTCGGGTGTCCAACCGATGGCGCCGAGGACGGCTTGCACCTCCCCGAGCAGTGCCGGTGCGGCCGCGTCGGGGTCGCTGGAGGCATCTGCGTGACCGGCGAGGGCTGCGTCGGGGGCGTCCTCAGGATCAGGCGTGGCACCGACCCCGGAGTCGGAGGAGACGCCGGTGGAGTGATCGGCGGAGTTGCCAGTGGAGTTGGCGGTGGAGTTGGCTGCCCGGGCAGCTCCGCGGAGCAGCACGAGCGCTTCACGCACCTCCGGCCGGTCGAAGAACCGCTCCGCGCCCCGGACGACGTAGCGGATCCCGCGCTCGGCCAGCGCCTGCTCGAAGGCCGCGGACTGGGCGTTGACCCGGAAGAGGATGGCGACCTCGCGCAGCGGCGTGCCCTGCGCGGCGAGGCGTTCGACAGCGCGGGCGATCCCCTCGGCCTCGGCCACCTCGTCGGGGTATTCGGCGAAGACCGGCTCCGCGCCGTCCGGCCGCTGGGCCCGCAGCGTCAACCGGTGCCTGGTCGCCGCACCGCGGGCATCGGCCAGGACGCCGTTGGCCACCTTGACCACCTGCGGAGTCGAGCGGTAGTCGCGTTCGAGGCGTACGACGGACGCCCCGGGATGGCGACGGGTGAACTCGAGGAGGTACGCAGGAGAGGCGCCGGCGAAGGAGTAGATCGTCTGGTTGGCGTCCCCGACCACGCACACATCCGGCCGGTCACCGAGCCAGAGGTCGAGCAGGGTCTGCTGGACCGGGCTGACGTCCTGGTACTCGTCGACGACGAAGTGGCCGTACTGCGCCCGCACCGCCTCGGCGACCTTGGGCGAGTCCGCGAGCAGGGCGACAGCGCACAGGAGTACGTCCTCGAGGTCGAGGTGGCCGCGGTCTCTGCGTACTTCTTCGTAGCTCGCGAAGACGCGGGCGATCGTCGGCGGGTCGTAGCCGGCCAGCTGGCGGCCCGCTTTGGCGGCCACGGCGGGATAGTCGTCGGGCCGGACGTTGCTGACCTTGGCCCACTCGATCTCTCCGGCGAGGTCTCGACGACCGGAGAGGTCGGCGGGAACCCGGCACCGGGAGGCCGCCTCGGCGACGTATCGAAGCTTGCTCTCCACGATCGGCGGCAGCTCGCTGCGATAGACCTGGGGCCAGAAGTAGCGTGCCTGGCGCAGGGCGGCGGAGTGGAACGTGCGGGCCTGTACGCCTGCCACCCCGAGCCCGCGGAGCCGGGTGCGCATCTCACCGGCCGCCCGGGTGGTGAACGTGACGGCGAGGACCCGTTGCGGTTTCCACTGACCGGACAGGACGGCGTAGGCGATCCGGTGGGTGATGGCGCGGGTCTTGCCCGTGCCCGCGCCGGCCAGAATGCACAGTGGGCCGTCGAGCGTGGTCGCCGCGGCGAGTTGCTCGGGGTCGAGCGCGGCGAGTACGGCATCAGGAGAGGCAGGTCCGGCTCCCGGCGTCCCGATCGAACCCACCGAACCGGGGCTGGTCGGGAGCAGGGTGCCGGAGGTGGCGGCGTTCGCGTCGGTCACGCCGGACCATGATTCCAGCCGGAACGGACAACCACGGGCCCACGGTGCCCTGGACCATGATCATGAGGCTTTTCGGGGCGCATAGGCCACTTATCCTTCATGATCACCGTCATGATCACGGGACAGATTCGTCAGGCGGGGGCGCCGAGGCGTTCGACGACCTGGGCGACGGACGGGTTCGTCAGCGCGGACCCGTCGGGGAACACCACGGTGGGGACGGTCTTGTTGCCGTCATTGACCTTAGCGACGAGTTCGGCGGCGTCCGGGTGCTGCTCGATGTCGACCTCCGTATAGGCGATGCCGGCGCGCTCGAGCTGACCCTTGAGGCGACGGCAGTATCCGCACCACGGCGTGCTGTACATCGTGAGGGAGTGAGACATCGAGAATCCTTCCGCATACGTGCGTCCGTTGTGACCCGACGCCGGCATAACAGTACGGAAGCCCGCGTTCTTCCCGCATCGGTCGGGAGGCGGACAAGGCCAGCCCTGCGGTGGACACCGCGAGCCCATTACTACCAGGAGCCGGGAAGCTCCCCGCCGTACCACGTCTCGATCAGCCGCCGCGCGATGGAGACCTTGCCCGGCAAGAGAAGTTCGCCGGTGTCGATTGCCGTACGCAACTGGTCGTGGGACAGCCACCGCGCCTCCGCGATCTCCTCCTCGTCGACCTTGATCTGGGTCGTTACCGCGCGGGCGAAGAACCCGAGCATCAGGCTCGACGGAAACGGCCACGGCTGGCTGCCGGCGTACTCCGGGTCGACGACCTCGATCCCGGTCTCCTCGTGCACCTCCCGGATGACCGCGTGCTCGAGCGGCTCCCCCGGTTCGACGAATCCGGCCAGCGTCGAGAAGCGGCCGACGGGCCAGCTGGGCTGGCGTCCGAGCAGGCAGCGGTTCTGTTCGTCGGAGACGAGCACGATGATGGCCGGGTCCGTCCGGGGAAAGTGCTCGCGGTCGCACGACGGGCAGCGGCGTACGTGCCCGCCGGCCGTCGGACGGGTTGCGGTTCCGCAGCGGGCGCAGCAGGGGTGGGCGGCATGCCAGTTGACCAGGGCCACTGCATGGACGAAGAGGCCGGCGTCCCGGTCGGAGAGAAGCCCGCCCGCGTGGCGCAGTCCGGCCCGCGGGGTGCCGTTGCCTGAGGGGTCCGGCTCGGCAGGCGTACGCCCAGGGACCGCGAAGTACGGCACCCCGTCGGCCTCGAGGCCCAGGAGGTAGCGCTCCTCCGGCGCCTGCGAATCGTCCAGCTCGTCCGGTGTGGTGAAGATCAGGGCTGTCGCGTCGTCGGTGACCGGTGCTTCGCCGTCGACGACCACGAGTACTCGGCACCGTGGGTCCGCCCACCGGGCGTCCACCCAGGCGGAGTTGCGGCGGCGCTCGGTGGCGCGGTCGAGGGTGGACCGGGCGAGGGCGAGCTCAGAGAGACGCGGCACGGTGTGCACTGTAACTTCCCCGGCAGCAGGGCCTGGCCACATGTCCGGTGGGCGGCGGACCCCGACCTCAACCGGCCGATGCCGAGGCCATCGAGCGCGGCCGGCAAGTGCGGCCGGCAAGTGCGGGCGGCAAGTGCGGGCGGGGAGGTCTGGCAGGATCCCCGCTCATGAGTACCCACATCGGGGCGAAGCCCGGCGAGATCGCCGACGCCGTTCTCCTGCCCGGGGATCCGTTGCGGGCCCGCTGGATCGCCGAGACGTATCTGCAGGACGTGAAGTGCCATTCGTCCGTACGCAACATGCTGGGATTCACCGGCACCTACGCCGGCCATCGGATCTCCGTCCAGGGCACCGGCATGGGTCACCCGTCGCTGGCGATCTACGCCCACGAGCTGATGGCGGACTACGGCGTACGCACCCTGATCCGGGTGGGGTCCTGCGGCGCGCTGGTCGACTGGCTCCCGCTCCGCGCGATCGTGCTCGCGATCACGGCGTCGACGGACTCGGCGATGAACCGGATCCGGTTCGAGGGACTCGACTACGCGGCGACCGCCGACTTCGATCTGCTGCGGGCAGCGCATGACGCCGCACAGGAGGTCGAGGCGACGACGGTCGTCGGGCAGGTCTTCTCCGGGGACTCGTTCTACGCCGACAGGCCAGAGCTCATGTCGCGGATGGTCGACTTCGGCGTGCTCGCCATCGAGATGGAGGCAAACGCGCTCTACACGCTGGCCGCGCAGCATGGCCGGCGAGCACTGGCCGTCTGCACGGTCTCCGACCACATCCCACTCCAGCAGGTGACGACGGCCGAGGAGCGCGAGCGCACCTTCGACGCGATGGTGCCGATCGCGCTGCGCGCGATGCTGGCTACTCCACTCCCCTGACCAGGCTCTCGAGGCCGGCGCGATCGGGTAGGTCGTCGAAGGTGACGAGCTCGCCGCTGCGGACGTAGAAGAAGCCCGCCCGCACGCGCCCGACCGGCATCCGGCTCAGCTCGGCCCAGGCCACCCGGTAGATCGCGAGCTGGAGCGGATCGGCGCTCTGCTGCCGGTTGGTCTTCCAGTCCACGACCAGGAAGCCGCCGTCGTCGGTGGCGTACACGGCGTCGATCCGACCGCGGACGACCTGACCGCCGAGCACGAGGGTGAAGGGCGCCTCCACCTGGTGGCACGGCCGGTCGCCGAAGGGACCGGAGGTGAAGGCGTCGATGAGCTCGCGAAGCTCGGCGTCGCCGGTGATGTCCAGGTCGGCCCGACCGGGGAGGTCGTCGGGGTCGAGCAGCTGCTGCTGACCGACATGGGCCTCCACCCAGGTGTGGAAGCGCGTCCCGAAGCGGGCCGAGGGCGAAGGCTTCCGCGGCATCGGCCGAGCCAGGTCACGCGCCAGCCCGTCGGCGTCGTCGCGCAGCCGCAGCAGCGTCGTCGCCGACAGCGTGGCCGGCATGGGCACCAGCACCTCGTCGGCGCGGCTCGCCCTGGCCTCGACCAGCAGCCGCTCG
>JBOHED010000181.1:0-8817 GCA_050700915.1 Actinopolymorphaceae bacterium
TCGAGGGTGGTGATCCCCTCGGTCAGGATGTTGTCCGGGATCTTCGCCAGCGTCTCCTCGGACAGGCTCAGCTCGTGGACCCAGTTGCCGCTCACGAGGGCGGCCAACGGCAGCCCGATGATGTTGGAATAGACGTCCGGCATCTTGTTCGCCTGTTGGGCCAGCTGGAACGCCTGCTGTGCCTTGGACGCGTCGTAGTAGGTGTGCGCGACGGACGTGCCCAAAGCCGACGACTGCTTCGCCGCCCAGTCGTCATGCAGCTTCTGGTACGAGCTGAAGTGGTCCCACCACTCCAAGCCTCCGGACGCCTTCTTGCCGCCCGGGCCGCTCGTGCTGTCCGGATTGTTGCAGCCGGCCGCGATCCCGGCCGCGGCCAGTGCCGAGGCCGCGCCCAGGAAGCCGCGGCGCGTCAGTCCAGTCATGATCGACTCCACTCCTTTGTGTTGCCCAGTTCGGATGTCTTTGGCCAGTCCTTCTGCGTAGGGAGAGCTAGGACTTCACCGCCCCCGAAATGCCCTCCACGAAGTAGCGCTGCAGGAAGATGAAGACCGCGACGACGGGCACGATCGAGATGACGCCGGCCGCGGCCATCCCGGTCCAGTCCGTTGCGGTCTCCCCGACGAATGCCTGCATGCCCACGCTGACGGTCCGAATGTTCGGCCGGCTGAACGAGAACACCAGCGGGAGGAAGAACGAGTTCCAGGTCGTGATGAAGGTCAGCACGGCGACGGTCGCGGTCACCGGCATGGCGAGCGGAAGCATGACCGAGAAGAAGGTACGCACGAACCCCGCGCCGTCGACCACGGCCGCCTCTTCGAGTTCTCGTGGAATCCGCCTGAAGTATCCCCAGTAGAGCAGGATCGCCGACACGTACGCCGCACCGCTCAAGGCGACGATCATCCCGGTCAGCGAGTCGAGCAGGCCAAGCTGCATGGAGATCTTGACGACCGGGATGATCGTGTAGCCGGTGGGCACGAACAGGGTCGCGATCAGGACGCCCAGGAAAACCTTGGAACCCCTGAATCGATAACGCGCCAGTACGTATCCGCAGGTCGCACATCTGACCGTGACGATCACGACGGTGGACAGGGTGACGATGACCGTGTTGATCAGATAGCGGCCGAAGTGTGCGTCGTTCCAGGCGCGTACGTAGTTGGCCCAGACGAAGTCGCCCGGAAAGAGATTGAGCCCTCCGGCGAACATCTCCATGTTGTCCTTGAGTGACGCCGACACCATCCAGACGAACGGGAACACCCACAGCGCCGCCGTGCCCACCAGGAACACCGCACCGATCCACCAGGGCACGCGGCGCACGATCCGCTGCCGTCGCCGAGCGCGTGCCAAGGGGTCCGCGGCCAGTTGAGTGGTCATGGGTTCGATCTCCTCATCCGGCGGGCGGCGAAGACACCCCAGAGCTGGATGGCTCCGACGATGGCGACGAGCAGTCCGAAGAGCACTGCCGCCGCCGATGCATGTCCCAGCTGCGGGATCGAAGCGGCGAAGGCCCAACGGTAGATGTAGATCTCGATGATCTCGGTGTGGAAGTAGGGCCCACCAGCGGTCAGCGTGTACATCAGGTCGAAGTTGTGAAAGGTCTCCTCGACGGTGAGGACCGTGATGATGATCAGGAACGGTTTCAGCAGCGGCAGCGTGATGTGGAAGAAGAGTTGCCGCGTATTGGCACCGTCGATCCTGGCTGCCTCGTAGATCTCCTGTGGGATCGTCTGCAGAGCCGCCAGCCAGTAGATCATCGTGACGCCGAAGAACTTCCAGACATAGAGTGCGGCGGCGGTCGGAAGCGCCGAGTTCTGGTTGCCGAGGAAGTCGACTCCCTCCACGCCGAACGCGAGCAGCGCACTGTTGATCGGCCCACTGGCGGGGTCGAGGACGAACCGCATCACCACGCCGATGATCGCCGTGGTGGTGACCACCGGAATGAAGAACGCCGAACGCAGCAGGCCGACCAGCGGGAGCTTGGGCGAGTTCAGCACGATGGCCAGGAACAGGCTGAGCAACACCCGGGCCGGAACCACCAACAACATGAACAGCAGCGTGATCTTGAACGAGTTCCAGAAGAACGGATCATCGAACACCGCGCGGTAGTTCTGGAGTCCGACGAACCGCTGGTCCGCATCGAATCCGTTCCACTCCACCAGCGAGTACCAGTAGCTGGCGATGATCGGGTAGATCGTGTAGAGGCCGTAGAGCACCACGGTGGGCAGCAGGAAGATCCAGATCCAGGTCGTCCGCTTCCAGGTGTGGTCGGGAGCCACCATCCGCTCGTCCAGCGTCGAGGCGCGCCGTGCCTTCCGCGACTCGCGCTGGGTGAGCTGTGCAGATCTGGTCGTCATTGGCCCGCCGGCTCCCATCGCTGTTCGCTACCGGATCTGGGAGGTGGGGGCGGGCGTCGGCGAGCGAAGCCCGCCGGGGGTCGGATTTGACTGAGGGAGAAGGTGCGCGGATCGTTCCCCGTCCGATGGCCGCACTCCAAGGCCGTGATCGACGCCATCTCCTGCGGTGTGAGACTGAACCCCGCGACTTCGAGGTTGGAGCGGATCCGATCCGGCGTTACCGACTTGGGAATCACGATGTGGCCCTGCTGGAGGTGCCAACGCAGCACGATCTGGGCCGGTGTCACGCCGTGCTCATCCGCGATCGCCGCGATGACCGGCACGCCGATGTCATGTCCCTGGCCCAACGGAGAGTACGCCTCCACCGCGATGGACCACTGACGGCACAGTTGCGTCAGTTCGCTCTGCTGGTACGTGGGATGCAGTTCGATCTGGTTGACGACCGGCACGATCTCGGTCTCGTTCCGCAACCGCTCCAGGTGCTCGGCCAGGAAGTTGGATACCCCGATGGCCCGGACCCGGCCCTCCTGGTAGATCCGTTCCAGCGCACGCCAGCTGTCGACGAACTTGTCCGCCGTCGGATGCGGCCAGTGGATGAGATACAGGTCGGCAGAGTCGAGGTCGAGGCGGGCGAGGCTGTCGTCGTACGCCTTCAGTGTCGACTCGTAGCCATGCTCACCGTTGCGCAGCTTCGTGGTGACGAAGAGGTGATCCCGGGGGATGCCGCTCGCCCGGACGGCGGCTCCGACGCCGGCCTCGTTGTTGTACGCGGCCGCCGTGTCGATGTGCCGGTATCCAGCCTCCAGGGCGCGCTCGACCGCACCTTGGGTCTCCGCCGGCGGGACCTGGAAGACCCCGAACCCGATCTGGGGAACCTGCGCGCCGTTGTTCAACGCAACGGCGGCGGCATGGCTCATCTCGTGCTCCTTCGATTCCTCCGCGCGCTCACTGGTCGGTGCCGGCGCGATCAGGCGGTGGGCTCCAGGACCAGCAGTGACGCCGCCGGCAGCGGAAGGGACACGTCGAGCGAGAGGCGACCGGACTCGGCCTCCACCGTTCGAGCGGGCTCGAACTCTTCAAGCCCCTGTCGTGCGGTGATCTGGGCGAGCTCGTCGCCGGTCGGATCCTGTGGTGAGCCGAGCGATTTCCACTGGGTGTGGGAGTTGCTGTGGTCGGCGTCGATCCGGTAGTGGCGCAGTCGATAGCTCCCGCCCGGCAGGTTCCGGACCGTCAGGCTGACCGTCGTCTCCTGCTCGGTGGTCTGGTACTGGTCGTCGGTGTGTCGCCACACCAGCGCCGCCACCACACCGTCGTCGGTTCGGGATGCCAACACGTCGACCTCTTCGGGCATGCTGCTGCCGTCGGTGTCGTCCAGCGCGGCGATGTTCCAGGCCGCGTCGGACGTCGCGCTGATCCGCTCATTTCCCAGCAGGGACAGCATTCTGTACGCATTCAGCAGCGGCTTCTCGATCCCGCCCGCGGTGAGAAACGATCGGGTGCCCTCGAAGAAGCGCTCGCCTTCGAAGTAGAAGCTCCAGGACGTCGCCCGCTGCACCTGGACGACTTCGTTCGCGTTCAGGTCGAGGATCTTCTTCATCAGCTTGACCTGGAACACGGGGTAGTACTCGGTGTTCTGAAATTCATAGTTGCGGTTGTCGTAGCGGCCGAAATGCGCCGGCACCGCGGCATCGCACTCGTCCACGATCGCCGGGAGATCCCGATACTGTTCGTACTCGGCGATCGCCCGGTTGAACTCCCGCAGGTCGTAGACCATCTTCGTCGACGACGGGTTCAGCTGCTCAGTGGGCAGGCTGTCGAGCGGGCGGTACTCGCGGGTGGGAAAGCGGGAGCCCTTGGTGTGGTAGGAGATGAAGTCCAGCGGTTCGTTTCGACTCGAGGTGTAGTCCAGGAAGCCCTTGAGGAATTCCAGGCCGCCGCTGGTGACCGTCGGGCCGCCGACCAGTGCGCGTGGGATCACGCTGCGGACGGCCTGCGCGGTGACGGTGTACAGCTCGTTGAACTGCTCCAGGGTGCCGCGCCAGTAGCTGATGTCGGGTTCGTTCCAGAGCTCCCACAGCCAGGTGGTGACCTCTTCTTCGCCATAGCGCTCGAGGCAGTGGCGTGCGTGCGCCGCGATCAGGCCGCCCCACTTGTCGTAGTCCTTGGGCGGGTAGCCCCAGGTGCCCGCTTCGTACGACGTGTAGACGGTCGGGCTCGGCACGACCTTCAGCTCGTCGGCAGCCTCCGGCGGCACCAGGTCGCGCGGGGTGAAAGCGAGCTCGACGAGCACGTGGTGACCGGCGCCGACGATCGCGTCGTAGGTCTGGTCGACGATGGTGAAGTCGTAGTACGGGTTGCCGTCGGCGTCCTCGTGGTAGACGTTGCCGTTGCCCCAGTGCGGGATGCCGAAGCCGCTGCCGGAGCAGAAGACGTAGTGCGGGCGGACGTGGTAGCTGGCACCGGAGAAGTCGGCGAACGTCCGAAGCAGGCGCTTGCCGGTCGGGGTGTAGGTCCAGTTGATCTCGTCGTAGCCGAAGCTCTCCCAGACCCGGGTGAGGGGACCTTGGCCGGGCGAGGCATCGACGTCGACGTGTGCCTGCGTGACATGCGGCGCATCGGGATCGCTGGGCGCCGCGGGCGGAAACGGCCCGAGCCTGACCCGGCCGACGTGAACGGGCGTATCGGTGCTCATGGCCGAGGAGTGTCTCGCCGCGGCTTGGAAACTGTCAACATAAATCGTTTACAATGTACGAAGTCGGTCGGCTTTACTAGAGTCGTCCTGCTCGAACGCCGCACGTGTTTCCTCGAGGAAGGTGGCCCAGTGATCCCCGAGGGCATCGACTCGCCGCTGCTGTCACAGCGCGCGCTCGGCGATCTCGCCACCGATGTGCTCCGCGAGATGATCACCGTGGGAACGTTCCAGCCCGGCCAACACCTCAAGGAGTCCGTACTCGCCGACGCGCTCAAGGTGAGCCGCGGCCCCATCCGGCAGGCGCTCGCGCGTCTCGAGGTGGAGGGGCACGTCGAGCTACGTCGCCACCGGGGCGCGTTCGTGAGCACCCTGACCCAGGCCGACGTCGAGGAGGTGCACACGCTCCGCGGCGCCATCGAGCGGCTCGCCGCCAGCCGGGCCTGCACCGGGATGCACGGCAACGGATTCGCGGAGATGGACGCCGTACTCGAGAAGATGAAGAGTGTGGACACGAAGATCGATCCCGAGGACGCGGTGCAGCTCGACCTGCAGTTCCACGACATCATCTACGCCCACTGCGACCACAGCCGGGTGCAGCGGGTCTGGGCATCCATCCGCGGTCAGGTCACGGTCTTCCTCCGTGCCCGCAACGTCAGCTTTCCCGACTTCCTCGAGGTGGGCTACGTCGAACACCTGGAGCTGCGCGACGCGCTGGCCCTGGGTGATCCGCAGGCTGCTCAGGACGCCATCGACAAGCACATCCTTGGTGCGTACGAACGGCTGAAGCGCCTCAACCTGCCCGACCGGTGAGCTCCCCGCGCGGCCGGCCCCGGGTTGCCGGGTAGGTCCTCCGAGCGTGGCTCAGGTGCGCATCGTGTAGCTGCGACAACGGGACAGGTCGACGTCGGCGTCCTTCCATCGGCGACGGAGTTCGGTGGCGACCGCTCGGATCCAGCCGCGGAGGGCGGGAATCGAGCGGTGCCGGTCGGCGGTGTCGGCGGCGGCTTCGAGGGTGGCGATCATCTGGACGCGGCTGCCGTCGCCAGGCGCCCGACCGTCGAGGAGCGGGAACCGGTTGAGCCGCAGCAGGGCCTCAGCCGCGCAGGCCGCCGCCATGGCGAAACCGAAGCGTCGGTCGTCGGTCGCTTCCGGTACGGCGTTGGCGAGCTCGTGGCGGTAGTGGCTCTCGAGGTCGTCGTTGACCGGATCGGTGACGGTGATCCACATGGCACCGGGCAGGTGGATCCAGCTGGCGGCGGTGAGGGCATGGCGGAAGCCGGCGAACTCGAAGTCGATGATCCGGCCGTCGTCGACATCACCGTGCTCGTCGACCAGGAAGTTGTTGGTTCCCATGTCGCCGTTGGTGAACGTGAGGAAGGGGCCGGGGTTGGCGAGTTCGGCCACGATGCTGGCCAGGTCGCGCCCAGCAGCGTCGCTCATCGACAGGGCGAGTGCGTCCATGTGGCGCGACGTCTCGTTCCAGCGGTGGCCGAGAACGCGTTCGGTTTCGTTCGGGTCGAACGGTCCCAGGGTCGCCCGCCTGGCGTAGTAGGCGTCCGCGTGCCAGCGCGTGGCCGCGGCGAGCTGGCCGACCGCCCGCGCGAATGTCACCAGTCGCCCCGTCGACGGTGGGACGCCGCCGTCGCGTAGCAGGCTCGCCAGCGGCACCCGCGGAGCGAGGTCCTCGAGCACCAGGATCCCCGCCGCGAGATCGCTCGCCAGGACCTGCGGGACGCACCGGAATCCCAGCTCGGCAAGGAACTCGAGCGCCGCGCGTTCGGTGCGCACCTGCCGCGGATCGGTACGGAATCCGGTCGGGTGATCACGTAGCCACTTCACGATCACGGACGCGGGGAGTCCTGGCGTGGGATCCGCAAGGTGGCAGCGCAGGACCGCCCAGGGGGCCAGGTGGTCGGTGTCGACGATCGTGACCGGGGGCCCGAAAGCCTTGGCAAGAAGGTTCTCGACTGTTGCGTTGGCTGGAATCGTCGCAGTCACGCGGCCCTCTGTTCTGATATCTTGATATCCATGGCTGAGGGAACGAAGAACATTCTGCTGCGCTTGGACCCCGAGCTGGCGGCGCGGGTGCGGGCAGTGGCCGAAGTCGAGGACCGCTCGGTGTCCGACATCGTGCGCGAGGCGATCGCGGAGCTGGTCCAGCAACGCCGGACAGACAAGGAGTTCGCCCGCCTGCTGGAGGACACCCTGGCCCGGCACGAGCGCACTCTCAACCTGCTCCGGGAGGACGACGACCAGTGATCCCCCTCGCGCTCCCGGACGTGCTGGCCGTCGCCGCCCGTGTCGTCGCCTGTGACTCGATGACGATCGTCGATCGTACGGATCTGGAGGTGGTCGAGCTGACTCTCGTCGAGACGAAGGCCGCCGCGGCCGGGGGAGACCTTGCCGACGCGGCCGCGGTCCTGCTCGCCGGGCTCGTCCGCGGCCGTCCGTTCCAGGGTCCCCACCGCCGGATCGCTGTCGCGGTGACCCTCCACCTGCTTGCCCTGAACGACCGGGATCTCGACCTCGAACCCGTCACGGAGATGGACCAGCTGCTCGACCGGATCGCGGCGGGCGCGTCGCTGCCGGAGACCGCCGTGGATCTCCGTGTCCGGCTGCGCCGGCGCGGCGCGCCTCCAGCAGGTTCGTTCGCCACCGAGCAGTGGCGCGCCACCGAAGACCCAGTGTTTTCGACCGAAGAACCAGGGCTTTCCACAGAAGAGAAGGAGCCGGCGATGTTCGAGAGGTTCACCGACCGCGCGAGGCGGGTGGTCGTCCTGGCCCAGGAAGAGGCCCGGATATTCAGCCACAACTACATCGGCACTGAGCACATCCTTCTGGGTCTGATCCACGAGGGCGAGGGGGTGGCAGCCAAGGCGCTCGAGAGCCTCGGCATCTCGCTGGAAGCCGTCCGCGTCAAGGTCGAGGAGATCATCGGCGAGGGTCAGCAGGCGCCCAGCGGGCACATCCCGTTCACGCCACGAGCGAACAAGGTGCTCGAGCTGTCCAAGCGCGAGGCGCTGCAGCTCGGCCACAACTACATCGGCACCGAACACATGCTGCTCGGCCTGATCCGCGAGGGCGAGGGTGTTGCGGCGCAGGTACTCGTCCAACTGGGCGCCGACCTGGGTCGCGTCCGCCAGCAGGTCATCGAGACACTGCGGCGTCCAGGTTCAGACGCGGACTCCGCCTCGGCCGAACCGTCGGCTGAGCCGACGTCCGAGGCCCCTGCGGCCAGGCCGCGCAGCGCCCGGGCGACGCTCATCCTGCAGGAGCTCAACGCCGAGCTCGATGAGAGTGCACGACTCCGGGCCGGCAATGACCGGCTCCTCACCGAAGTGGCACGCCTGCGGGATCTGCTCCGGCGGCACGGCATCGACCCCGACAACGGTGAATCAGCCCGGTCCGCAAGCTAGCGCACGGCCGACCCTGCCCGCCGCGGCCCGCGGTACGTGCGTACAGCAGAAAGGGTCGGAAAGGCTAGTCGGCGAAGAGGATGCGGCGGGCCGCGGCTCGCCCGATCGGTGTGCGGAGCAATACGAACGCCATCGCCGCGACGGCGGGCGTGCGCACCTGGGCCAAACCTCGCCGCAGGATCAGCCGCCGTCGGAAGCGGGCACGCAGCGCGGCGCCGTCATAGTGTGTCAACGCGTCCGGCCGCCGGGTTCGCAGGGCATCGTCGAGGACGGCGGCGGCGAGTTCCGACAGCCGCAGGCACGGATCGAGGCCGCCGGCGGTGAGCGGTGAGACCGCGCCCGCTGCATCCCCCACAAG
>JBOHED010000182.1:0-8442 GCA_050700915.1 Actinopolymorphaceae bacterium
AACGGTTGGCCTATCTCATCTCGGGTGGTACGGGCGCCGGCAAGACGACCTTGCTCGCCACGCTGTTGTCGCAGGTGCCTGCGCACGAACGCCTCGTCCTGGTGGAGGAAGCGAGCGAGCTCGAACCACACCATCCGCATGTCGTATGCCTGGAGGCCCGGCCATCCAATCTCGAGGGCGCGGGCGAGATCACCGTCCGTACCCTCCTCCGTCAGGCCTTGCGGATGCGCCCCGACCGCCTCGTGGTGGGCGAGGTGCGCGGTCCGGAGATCATCGATCTGCTGGCCGCGCTCAACACCGGGCACGAGGGAGGCTGCGGCACGCTGCACGCCAACTCGGCGGGCGAGGTTCCCGCCCGGGTGGAAGCGCTCGGGGTGGCGGCAGGCCTCGACCGGGCGGCCGTACACAGCCAACTCGCCGCCGCCGTCGACGCTGTCGTCCACGTCGCGCGTGGGCGCGATGGTCGGCGTCGGGTCGCCGAGATCTCCGTCTTCGTCCGGGCCGCGGACGGCCTCGTGCAGGCCCTGCCGGCGGTGCGGTTCGAGCCTTCGGGAGCGGTCGTGCCCGGCGCCGGGCTCCCGAGGCTGCGGGCCGCCCTGCGTCGGCACGAGGGACAGGATGTCCTCGGTTCATCGGCGGACGACGAGCTGCTGGTCGACCCGCACCCGCGCACGAGGCGGGAGTTGTCGGCATGAGTGGTGTCGGGTGGTGGTGCCTCGCACTCGCCGCGACCGCGGGTGCGCTCATGACACCTGACCGTCGCGCGGGCACACTCCTTCAACGGATCCGGCCGTCAGCACGCCGAAGGCCGTCGTTACCCGTACGCATCGTGGTGAGGGTAGGCACCTGGGCCCGCAAGGTGGGTAGCGAGCGAAGGGACGTCGAGGAGCGCCGCGCGCTGGTACGTGAGGCATGTGACGTGATCGCGACGGAGTTGCGCGCCGGCCGGCCCGCGATCGCGGCCCTTGAGGCTGCGGCCGGCGTATTTCCGGCTCTGACACCCGCCGTCGCGGTCAGCAGGATGGGTGGGGATGTTCCCGCAGCCCTGCGGTCGATCCGGCTGCCCGGCGCCGAAGGGTCGACGCGGATCGCCACGGCATGGGCGGTGGCGGCCGGTAGTGGTGCGGGCCTCGCTGACGTGCTCGACCAGGTGGCCGCGGGTCTGCGGGCAGACGAGGCGTTGCGCGACGAGGTGGCGGCACAGCTGGCTGGACCGCGCGCCAGCGCACGCATGCTGGCGGCCCTACCCCTGCTGGGCATAGCACTCGGGTTCGGTGCCGGGGCGAATCCGCTCGGGTTCCTGGCCGGGAGCCCTTACGGCGTGGCCTGTCTCGTCCTGGGAGTCGCCCTTGCGGTGACGGGAGTGTGCTGGGTCGACCGTCTCGCCCGAAACGCGGAGCCCTTGCCATGAAGGTACTTGCGGCGCTGCTCGCCGGACTGACGGTGCTCTGCTGGTGTTGTCCGCCCCCTGCCGTTTCCCGACTGGTGCGGCTGTCCGGACGTCCTTTCCGCTGGAGGATCGTCCGCCGACGGTCGCGAGATGGACGGCCGCCGCGCGTTCGCGCGGGATACGAATCCCTTCAGGAACACGACCACGGGGACTCGGCTGTTTCTCCAGTCGTCGAGCATTCGGGCACGCCGTCGGGTCGTCGGCGGTCGCGACTTGCGTCGCCCGTGCTCGCCGGGGTGGCGGCGGGGTTCGTCGTCGGTGGGGGAGCCGGTGTCGTCCTGGGGGTCGTGGTCGCCGTCGTCGTCCACCTGACGCTGCGCCGGATCCCGTCGCGTGCCGAACGGCTGCGTCTCGAACGCCTCCAGGCCGACCTGCCGCTGGCAGCCGACCTCCTCGCGGCATGTCTTCGTACGGGTCGACCACCCGATGCCTCGATCGACGCCATCGCGGAGGGCATGGGTGGACAACTCGGCGCCGAGTTGGGCAGGGTCGCCGCGTCGCTCCGGCTCGGCTGTGAACCGAGGGCCGGATGGGAAAACTTCCTGACCGAACCCGTACTCGCCCCGTTCGGCCGGGCGATGGTCCGTGTCTGGGACTCCGGAGCGCCGCTCGCCGCCACGCTCGATCGTCTCGCCACAGACGCCAGGCGGTCCAGGCGTGCCGCTGCCGAGCAGAAGGCACGCGCCGTCGGGGTCCGGTCGGCAGTGCCGCTGGGACTCTGCTTCCTTCCGGCGTTCGTCCTCGTGGGAATCGTGCCGCTGGTCGCCGGTGCCGTCGGCGGCCTCCTGCGGTAGGGGAGGCCGCCCGGTGAGACACCCAGGCCAGAAGTTGTCCACAGGGCGCCGATCAGCCGAGTTGTCCCCAGCTCCAGGTTCGCCGCAGCCGGAGCACCTGTCACTGCCGCATCGTCGTCATACGCCCACCAGGGCGATCCGTCCCGGCCGGTCGCCGGGTTTCACAAGGAGGCACACCATGCACAAGCCAGATCGAGCGCGCCGCGTCGACGAGCGCGGCATGACCACTGCCGAATACGCCATCGGCACCGTGGCCGCGGCGAGCTTCGCCGCCCTTCTCCTCAAACTGCTGACCAGTGACCAGGTGCAGCGCATGTTGATGGGAGTGGTCACGTCCGCACTCGATCTCGCGGGCTGACATGACCCCCGGCGATCACGTCGCGCGGTACGGACGGTGGCGGCATGCCCGCATGGCGATCGGGAGTTGCCAGGTCGACAGTGGCCAGGTCGACCCGGACCAGTGCGGCGGCGAGCGTGGCGGCGAGTGCGGCATGGTGACGGCCGAGACGGCACTTGCCCTGATGGCGCTGGTGGTCGTGACTCTGGGCATGGTCTGGGCGGTCACCGTGGTCTCGCTGCAGGCCAGGTGCATGGACGCGGCCCGCGACACCGCGCGGGCCGTCGCGCGCGGCGAGACGTCGGTTGCCAGCCGCACCGAAGGACGTCGGAGCGCGCCTCGCGGAGCGTCGATCGACCTGCGCGTCCGGGACGGAGTAGCCACCGTCGAGGTAGCGGTCGACGCCCGGCCCCGGTGGCGCGTACTGTCCGGTCTGCCGGTGGTTCCGGTCTCCGCCCGCGCGGTGGTCGCCCTCGAACCCCCGATGCCATGACGATTCGCCTGCGCGGCCCGGCCGCCCGTCGGCGCGGCGACGCCGGCCGGTCCGAGCGAGGCAGCGGCACGATCTGGGTGCTCGCCGTCGCCGCTCTCCTGGTCACCGCGGGGCTCGCGGCCGCGACGCTGGTCTCGGTCGTGTCCGTCGGCCGTCGCGCCGAAACCGCCGCAGATCTCGCCGCGCTGTCAGCGGTGGCCTCCGGAGAGCGGCGATCACCATGCGGTCTGGCTGCGCGGATCGCACACGCCCACCGCGTCCGGCTGATCGCCTGTTCGGCCACGGCGGGCATGGTGGACGTCGAGGTCGAGAGTCGGGTGCCGGGCTTCGTTGGCGACTGGTTCGTGATCCGAGCCAGGGCGCGGGCGGGGGACGGATCAGTCGGCGCCGCCGGACCGCTACAGCCGCGCCCTCTCATCCATCTCGGCGCTGTCGGTGCCGTCGTGCCACTCGTCGTACTCCTGCCGGGCGCGCCGACGGGCGACCGATCGTCTTATGCCCGACACCACACACCACAGCCCGAGCATGGTGGCCAGTGCGGCGCCCGCGCCGATGAAGAAGAAGGTCGCCGTCGTGCCGTGGACCATGAGCCGATCGACCTGCACGGTCGTCACCTGAGCTCCGCCCACGACGACACCGGCGCACACCACGGCGACAAGCGCGAGGATGACGAGCCCGATGACGATCATGACCCCGTGTCAACTCCTTCGTTCGACGGACCCCCGTGGAGGCCTGCCCGGGTGGATCGGGTGCCTGCGACAGCAGCACATCAAGCAGCAAAACTCCGGCGGCTCTGAGCGGATTGTCCCATTCCCGCACGTCGGCGACTGTACGCCCGGGGTCGGCGAAGCCTGGCGCGGACGTCGGGTGGTGACGACGGACAGTGTCACGCCCGGCATCCGACATCAACCCGCATGGGGAGGGCGCGGCGATATCCCTGCGCGGGTGCCCTCTTGCCCCATAACATCGCGCTGTCGCCTCGGATGGTTGAATTCTAGGGCGGCCCGACGTCGGTGAAGTGCTGGAGGAGTTCGTGGACCTTTCCCTCTCGAACCGCCCCATGGGCAACCACATGGTGGTGGAGGTCGCCGGCGAGATCGACGTCTACACAGCGCCCAGATTGCGGGAAAAGATGGTCGAGTTGGTCAACGCCGGCCACTATCACCTCGTCGTCGACATGGAGAGCGTGGAGTTTCTCGACTCGACCGGACTCGGTGTGCTGGTCGGCGGCCTCAAGCGGGTGCGGTCGCACGACGGTTCGCTGCGCATCGTGTGCACCCAGGAGCGGCTGCTCAAGATCTTCCGCATCACCGGCCTCACCAAGGTGTTCCCGATCCACGATTCCGTCGACGAGGCGGTCTCGTCCCCGTCCACGCCCGACGTATGACGGACCTGCCGTACGGAGCGTTCACGTCGGCGGAGTACCAGGCGTACATCCGCGCGGGGGCCGCTGAGCTTCGTGCGGCCGTACGCACCGCCTCCCAGGACGCGCCGGTCCCCACCTGCCCGGGGTGGACGCTGGGCGACCTGGTTCTCCATCTGGGCTCCGTTCACGAGTGGGCCGCCCTCATCGTCGCCAGCGGGGAGACCAAGCGCCCCGACCGACCCCATCCGAGCGTGCCGGCCGCGGAGCCGCTTGCCGACTGGTACGACGGGCGCGTTCGCCACCTGCTCGACACGCTCCGCGACACCGACCCGGACAAGGCGTGCTGGACCCATCAGCGCGACTTCCGGGTCTCGGCGTACTGGTCCCGCCGGCAGGCCCACGAGCTCGCCGCACATCTGGCCGATGCGGACATCGCACTCGGTCGTACGCCGCACTACGACGCCGGCCTCGCCGCGGACGGGATCGGTGAGGTGCTCGACGTGTGGTTGCCACTGGTCGCGAGGTACACGAAGCGTCACCCCGATCTGGTGGCGCCGCTGGTTCTGAGGTGTACGGACCGATCCGAGTCTTGGCTGCTCAGTCCCTGCCCGGACGCGGCCCCGAAGGTCACCGGACCCCATCTCGGCGGCGCGCCCCGGCCTGACGCAGCCCAACCCGGCGCAGCCCGGCCCGGCGCAGCCCGGCCCGGCGAGGACCGGCCCGTCGCCGAGATCACCGGCTCCGCCGCCGACCTGCTCCTTGCGCTCTGGAAGCGTGTCGACCTTGATCAGCTCACGGTCGAGGGCGACGTCGCCGTGGCCCGCCGGTTCCTGGCGTCCGCCCTCACCCCGTGAAGCGGTGGGGCACGCCCGGGGCGCACCCGCTCACGCTCCTGGTCGCTGACCGTCACGCCGCGCAACACTCCGGCACCCCTCGCAACACACCGGACGGGGGTCAGGTCCATCCCGGCGGTTGCCGGCACGCTAGACTCCGGGCCCGCCCCGGATTGAACTCCGGCGGCGCCAGCTGTCCATGCCTCCGACGCTGCTGGCCGGTGTAGAGCCATACGGTACGGACGGAGCCCGAACCCCGAGGGCTTGGCTGCGCCGGGCTGGGACGGTGACCTGCAGGCGCGGCCTCCGCGCGAAGTCCCGCCCCAACGGCCCGGAGCCGGCCAGCCGCCCCCGGATCCAGTCGACCTGTCCGCACGGCCCGTACGTCGGGGCGCCACGAAGGGGACCGAGGAAGCCCCCGTCAAGGAGGACGAATGTCCGCGTTCCTACTCGCTGCCGAGGGGGACGCCGTCTCGCTCAGTGGCGGCAATCTCGGCTTGGTCGTCGCCGTCGCCTGCATAGGTGCGGTGGCACTCGTCATGGGTGCGGTCTTCCGGCGCGAGGTACTCGCCGCCAGCGAAGGCAGCGCGACCATGCAGACGATCGCCCGAGGTGTCCAGGAAGGCGCCTCCGCCTACCTGAGCCGGCAGTTCAAGACGCTTGCCGGCTTTGCCGTCCTGGTGTTCCTGGTCCTGTTCCTGCTGCCCGGCGACTGGGATATCCGGATCGGGCGTTCCCTCTTCTTCCTGGTAGGGGCGGGTTTCTCCGCCCTCATCGGCTATCTCGGCATGTGGCTGGCGGTCCGCGCCAACGTCCGGATGGCTGCGGCCGCCCAGAACGAGGGTCGTGACCCGGCCATGCGGATCGCGTTCCGTACCGGCGGCACCGTCGGTATGGCGACCGTCGGCCTCGGCCTGGTCGGCGCCGCGGTCGTCGTCCTGCTCTACCGCAGCGACGCACCCAGCGTGCTGGAGGGGTTCGGGTTCGGTGCCGCGCTGCTCGCGATGTTCATGCGGGTCGGTGGCGGCATCTTCACGAAGGCCGCCGACGTCGGTGCCGACCTCGTGGGCAAGGTCGAACAGGGGATCCCCGAGGACGACCCGCGCAACGCCGCGACCATCGCCGACAACGTGGGCGACAACGTGGGTGACTGCGCGGGCATGGCCGCCGACCTGTTCGAGTCGTACGCCGTCATGCTGGTCGCCGCGCTGATCCTCGGCAAGGCGGCCTTCGGCGAGCACGGCCTGGTCTTCCCGCTGATCGTGCCGGCCCTCGGCGCGCTGACGGCGGTACTCGGCATCTACATCACCAAGCCGCGGTCGGGTGAGAACGGCCTGCGGACGATCAACCGCAGCTTCTACATATCCGCCGTGGTCTCGGGTGCGTTGTGTGTGATCGCCGCGTTCCTGTATCTGCCGTCGTCGTTCGCCGAACTGTCCGGCGTACCCGAGGGCATCGCCGAACTCGGCGGCAACCCGCAACTCATCGCGGCCGGTGCGGTCGTCCTCGGCATCGTGCTGGCCGGCGTGATCCTCTCGCTCACCGGCTACTTCACCGGCACCGAACACCGTCCGGTCAAGGATGTCGGCAAGACGTCGTTGACAGGCGCCGCGACGGTCATCCTGTCGGGTTTCGCGCTCGGTCTCGAGTCTGCCGTCTACACCGCCCTCGTGATCGGTGGCGCCGTCTACGTCGCGTTCCTGCTCGGTGGCGGCTCGGTGATCGTGTCGCTGTTCGCGATCGCGCTCGCCGGGTGCGGCCTGCTGACCACGGTCGGCGTCATCGTCGCGATGGACACGTTCGGCCCGGTGAGCGACAACGCCCAGGGCATCGCCGAGATGTCCGGCGAGGTCGACGGCGAGGGCGCCAGGATCCTCACCGAGCTCGACGCGGTCGGCAACACCACGAAGGCGATCACCAAGGGGATCGCGATCGCGACGGCGGTGCTGGCGGCGACTGCGCTGTTCGGGTCGTACAACGACGCGGTGTCGACCACGCTGACCGCCGTCGGTGAGCAGGTCGGTGCGGGTGGCTCGGCGTTCCTGCGCTCGGTCGACTCGCCGAACGTCCTGGTCGGGATGATCCTCGGCGCCGCGGTGGTGTTCCTCTTCTCCGGCCTCGCCATCAACGCGGTGGGTCGTGCCGCTGGGGCCGTGGTCTTCGAGGTACGCCGCCAGTTCCGGGAGATCCCGGGGATCATGGACGGCAGCGGCAAGCCCGAGTACGGCCGGGTGGTCGACATCTGCACCAAGGACTCGCTCAGTGAGCTCGCCACGCCGGGCCTGCTGGCGGCGATGGCGCCGATCGCGGTCGGCTTCGGCCTCGGGGTCGGCCCGCTCGCCGGCTACCTCGCCGGTGCGATCGCCGCGGGCACGCTGATGGCGATCCTGCTGGCCAACTCGGGTGGCTCGTGGGACAACGCCAAAAAGCTGGTCGAGGACGGTACGCACGGCGGGAAGGGTTCGCCCGCCCACGAGGCGACGGTGATCGGTGACACCGTGGGTGACCCGTTCAAGGACACCGCGGGGCCGGCGATCAACCCGCTGATCAAGGTGATGAACCTGGTCTCGGTTCTCATCGCCCCGGCGATCGTCCAACTCTCGGTCGGCTCGGGGGCCAACACCCCGCTTCGGGTCGGTATCGCGGTCGCCGCGGTTCTCGTCGTCGTCGCGGCGGTCACGGTCTCCAAGCGCCGGCCGGTCGCGATCGGCGCGTCGGAGGAGAACGACAAGCACCCTGAGCCGGTCGCCGGCTCCTAGCCCCGACATGTTGCACGTCTGACGCGAACCCCGGGACCCGAACGGTGGGTCCCGGGGTTCCGCCGTTCCAAGGGGTGAGTACGTTTCCCTCACGATGCGATCCATGGATCACCTGTCTGACGAGGTCATAGCGCGGCTCCGGGAACACCTGTCCGCAGTGGGCTACACCGTCGACGGCGTACAAGAACTCCTGGGCCCCGTTGCCCATGCCGCCCTCCACCGCAACGAGACCAGCCCCGGACTCCGCGAGACCGCGGGTGGTGAACCGCTCGCGACGCTCGTCCGGCTGTGGCTGCTGCAGGTGCCGGTGCCGCGGGCCAAGGCGGCGGGGGCGCTCCCCGACCTGCTCGAGCCGCTGGTCGCCGCCGGGATCCTGCATGCGTACGGCAGTGAGGTGTGTGCGCTCGTCG
>JBOHED010000183.1:0-5155 GCA_050700915.1 Actinopolymorphaceae bacterium
GTGCCGGGCGGCGCAGCCTCGACCGCGGCGCTGGCCTTCTCGTCTACTTGTGCCGGCTCCGCCATCGCCAGCGCCCTAACCCGGCCCGACGTTCTGGTCGATCATCGCGTTGATCTGTTTCTCCGCGTCGGTGAGTGCGGTGAGCGGATCCTTCTTCGCAAGCTCCACACTCACGAACGCGTCCAGCAGGTACCCGAAGAAGGTGTCCCGGTCGTGGACCGTACCGATCCCCTGCCCGTTGGGTAGCACCGAGAACGGCACCTCGAGGTACGGCGCCTTCTCCAACAGCTGCGGGTCGTCCTTGAGTTCCTTCAGCGACGGGACCGTGGCGGTCATGCTGTTCCAGTCGCGCATGTTGTCCGGGTGGGCCATGAAGTCGATGAACTTCCACGCTGCTTCGCGATTCTCCTCCGGCGCGCCAGCGTTGACGACCTCTCCCCAACCGGACTCGGCGGCGAACTTCACCTCATCTCCTGCGTACGGAGGCTCGGCGATGTAGCTCAGGTCCTTGAACTTCGGAAAGCTCGCGCGTCCGGTCTCGACCACCCACGGGCCGTGCTTGGCCATGGCGGCCCGGCCGCGGAAGAACATCTCGTACGGCTCGCCGTTGTACCACGTCGTGTTGTCGACCTGGTGCCTGGTCACCAGCTCGGTCTCGTCGGTCCAGGCCTGCTGCGCCTCGGTCGTGTGGAAGTTGACGTGCACGCCGTCGGCGTCCCAGTAGTCCGCGCCCTGCTGGAGGATCATCGACAGGAACGTGAAGGTGATGGAATCACTTCCGGTGAAGGCGAAACCGACCTGGGTCACCTTGTCCTTGTCGTTCCGCTTGGTGAGCGCCGTTGCCGCCTCGACCAGATCGTTCCACGTGGCCGGCGGCTCGGTGATCCCTGCCGCCTTGGCCAGCTTGGGATTGTAGAGGATCCCGCCGTTCTCGAGGTTGTACTCGTGCGGGATGCCGTAGAGCGTGCCCTCGTGGGTGTAGGCGCTGGTGGCCGCCGGCCAGAAACTCTCGGCCGCACTACCGCCGGCTAGCGTGGCCGGCGCCTCGGCGAGCAGACCGTTGGCCGCGTACTCCGTCACCCAGGTGCCGAACATCTGCTGGATATCCGCGACGTTCTCCGCGCGGTAGGCGGCCTGGAGCTTGCTCACGAACACGTCGTACGGAAAATGCTGGTAGACGAGGTGGATGTCGGGGTTGTCGGCCTCGAACCGCTTGATCATCTCGGTGTTGGCCTTGACGAACGCCGGGTTGTTGTGCGTCCACCAGGTGACGTTCAGCTTGCCGTCGATCGGCTCGGAGACGACGGTGCCCTGCTCGTCGGCCTCGCCGCCCCCGGACGACGAACCGGAGGGTCCGCAACCGGCGAGGAAGGCTCCGCCGGCCGCGGCGGACAGGCCGAGACCGAACGACTGCTGGAGAAACCGGCGGCGCGAAGGGCGCATGGCGCCGAAGGAGTTGGGCTGCGAGCCTGGGCGGATCGGCATGGGTGCTCCAGTGGGGGCGAAAGATGCGGATTGGTGGTACGGAGGCGTCACCTGCGTCACCTGCGTCCGGCGGATGGCAACGACGGGAACCGTTGCTCGTTGATCTGGCCGAGCCGGGCCGGATTGAACGTGTAGATGATGGCCATCCTCGGTTCGCGGCTCCGGTTGAGGTCGGAGTAGTGCAACAGATAGGGATCGAACGCGATCATGTCGCCGGCCCGGAGCGGCACCGGCCGGATCTGGTCCTGCGGGACGACCCCTGGATCGACCTCGAAGTGCCCGCCGGCCTTGAACGGATGGGTTGGCTTTCCACGATGGCTGCCGGGCACCACCTGCAGGCAGCCGTTGGTCTCGTCCGCGTCGTCGAGATAGACGAAGCAGGTGACGAGTTCGTCCGTGTGCGCCCGCCAGCAGCAGCTCCAGTCCTGGTGCCACGGGTAGGGCGAGCCACCGGGGAGCTTGAGGTTGAGCTTGTCCTCGAAGAGTTCCACCGCCTCGCCGAAGATCCGGATCGCCGGCGTCGTGACGACCGGGTCGCGGGCCAGGTCGGCGAACATCGGGCTGAGGTCGGACACCGGCTCGAGCTTGCGGATCACGCCCCGCATACCTGTCTGGTCGGTCTCGGCGAGGTGGTCGATCTCCCACTCGATCCGTGGGGCGTACCGCATCGACTCGCGGGTGCAGAGATCGAGGACCCGGCGGGCCTCCTCGCGTAGGACCTCCACCCGAGCGGACTCGAGCACCGACCGGCTGACGAGGTAGCCGTCCTCGAAGTACCTGTCCACGTCGACCTTGCTCATTCGAGAGGCTCCTCGGGTCGTTGACCTGTCGGCGACTCATCGCCAGGAGCGGCTGCAGTTGGGGGTCCGTCCAGCGCGGCTGGACGCTACCACAAGATACCTCTTGGTAGGAAGTGGTTCGCATATCCCCCGCACATTGGTATGCAGTGGTGCGATATGGTGCGCTCATGATCGAGGCGTTGGTCCCGTTGCACGAACGCGTGCGCCAGCAGCTCGCCGGCGACGTCGGAGCCGGGATCTACCCTCGCGGGACACGGTTGCCGAGCGAGCGCGACCTGTGTACGCGCCTCAACGTGAGCCGGGTGACGCTCCGCCGCGCGCTCACCCAGCTTGCCGACGACGGACTGCTCGCGCCGTCCCACGGCCGCGGCTGGTACGTCGCGGTGGAGCCGGTCGGCGAACCGGCCAACGTTCTCCTCAGCTTCTCCGCGATGGCCCGGGCGCAGCGGCTCACCCCGTCGTCGAAGGTGCTGGCGCAGCAGATCCGCCCGGCCGACCTCGACGAAGCCCAGCAGCTCGGTGTGGCGCCGGGCGCCGAGGTCCTCGACCTGCGCCGGCTGCGGATGCTCGACGACCTCCCGGTGGCGCTCGACCGCAGCCGTGTCCCCGTCGCGACCGCTCCCGGACTCGCCGCCCACGACTTCTCCCGCGGATCGCTCTACGCCGCACTCACCGAGGCGGGGGTTACTCCACAGCGGGCCGACTACAGCGTCGAGGCAGTACCCGCCGACGCCGAGCAGGCCCGGCTCCTCGACCTCGAACCAGGCCAGCCGCTGCTCTCCACCCGGCAGGTGACGTTCGCGGCCGACGGCCGGGTCATCGAGCTCGGCGGCATCATCTACCGCGGCGACCGGTACCGCTTCCGCGCCACCCTGCTCGCCCCCGCCGGTGCGTCCTCGTGACCGGCCCGACCGCAGCTGGCCCGACCGCAGCTGGCCCGACCGCAGCTGGGCCGATCGCAGCCGAGCCAACCGGTCTGGCGGAGGTGCTCGTCGTCGGCGAGCTCAACGTCGACATCGTGGTGTCGGGAACGGGGGCGGTCCCCACCTTCGGCCAGCACGAGCAGCTCGTCGACGACTGCCTGGTGACGATCGGTTCGTCATCGGCGATCTTCGCGTGCGGGGTGCGCCGGCTCGGGCACCCCACCGCGATGGTCGGCGTGGTCGGCAACGACCTCTTCGGGGCCATGGTCCGCGACGCACTCCGGCGACGTCAGGTGGACACCTCGGCCGTCGTCGTCGACGCAGGACTTCTCACCGGCGTGACCGTGATCCTCAACCCTGGAGACGACCGCGCCCTCCTCACCTTCCAGGGCAGCATCGGCGCGACCCGCCGCGACCACGTGCCCCACCCGCTGCCACGGGGTGCGCGGCACCTGCACGTGGGAAGCGTCTTCCTCCAGCGTGACCTCCGGCCCGACCTACCCCGCCTGTTCGACGACGCGCGCGCCGCCGGCCTGTCGACCTCGCTGGACCCCAACTGGGATCCGGCCGGCCGCTGGGTCGACCTGCTGCCGCTCCTCCCCCACGTCGACACCGTGTTCGTGAACGCACAGGAGGCTGCCGCCCTCACCGGTGGCCTCGCGCCGGAGGCGGCTGCCGCCGACCTCATCCGGCCGATGCGCCCCGGCGCGACCGTCGTCGTCAAGCGCGGTGCGGACGGCGCGCTGGCCGTCCGGTCCGGCGCCGGAGCAGGATCCTGGTCGATCCCCGCCCTCCCGGTGGAGGTCGTGGACACGACCGGTGCCGGTGACTCGTTCGATGCGGGTTTCATCCACGCGATGTTGTCCGGACAGAGTGTGGCGGAGGGTCTCGCAGCCGGGGCGGCCTGCGGATCGCTGTCGGCGCGGGCCAGCGGCGGCACCGACGCCCAACCCGACGCACGCGAGCTCGTCGAGGCACTCGCCCAGCTGTCAACTGGGCCAACGCCGGAGCCGACGACGGAGGTGGCACCGTGACCGAACCTGCTGGGCCCCGGACCAACACTGAGCTCGGAACGTTGACACAGGCCGAAGTGGAGGACCAGCCGGCGGCCTGGAAGACGGCAGCGGCCATGGCTCCCACGGTCGCGGAAGCTGTGTCCGCGGCGACGGGCCGGCTTGCCGTCGTCGGCTGCGGGACGTCGTACTACATGGGTGGGGCGTACGCCGAGCTACGGGAGCTGGCGGGCCGCGGCGAGGCCGACTCCTTCGTCGCCTCGCGCGTACCACCCGGTCGTACGTACGACCTGGTGTTGGCGATCTCGCGCTCCGGCACCACCCGCGACCTCATCGAGTGCATGGCGGCGACCCCGCCAGGGACCAGACGGATCGCCCTCACCGGTACGCCGGACTCGCCCGTGGCTGAGGTTGCCGACGACGTGGTCGACCTGTCGTTCGCCGACGAGAGGTCGGTGGTCCAGACCCGGTTCGCGACGACAGGTCTTGCGTTGCTCCGCGGATTTCTCGGCACCGATCTGAGCTCCCTCGCCACCCAGGCAGAGGATGCCCTCCAGGACGGGCTGCCGACGGTCGGTGCGTACGACCACTTCGTCTTCCTCGGCAGCGGATGGGCGTCGTGGCTCGCGGCCGAGGCGGCGCTGAAGCTGCGCGAGATGACGTGTGCCACGACCGAGAGCTATCTCGACCTGGAGTACGAACACGGCCCGGTCAGCGTCGCCGGACCCCACACGCTCGTCTGGTCGCTCGGCCCGATCGCCGCGGAGGTACGTACCCCCATCGAACGCACCGGTGCTCACATCGTCGACACCGCACGGGACCCGATGGCAGAGCTGGTCCGCGTGCACCGCTACGCGCTCGCACTGGCGCGGTTCAAGGGGATCGACTGCGACACCCCTCGGTACCTCCGCCGGTCCGTCGCCTGAGGTCCACC
>JBOHED010000184.1:0-9806 GCA_050700915.1 Actinopolymorphaceae bacterium
CCGTGCGAACCCATCGCGGGCACGATGAACGGCTCGGCGCCCTGCTCCTTCAGCCAGGTGCAGGCGGCCTTGACCACGGTGGCGATGTCGCGGATGCCCCGGCTACCGGCGGTGACGGCTATCCGCATCCCCGCGGTGATCCGGGGCCCGAGCGCCTCCAACTCGTGCCTTGTCGCGGCCGGGACATCGGCCTCGACGGGCGCGTCGTAGTGCTGGCGGACGGGCAGCAGGTCCGGCAGGGGTGCCTGCGGGGAGACGTCGCGGATGCGTTCGAACGGGCCGAGGTTGGTGCGTGTGCTGGTCGTTCCACCGCCGTTCGTCACGGCGACCGCCTCCTCATAGCCATGGCGTGGTCAGGTCAGCCGAGCCTGTTACATCACGGCGCCGAGCTGCCACGGCACGAACTCCTCGTCGCCGTAGCCCAGCTCCTCGCTCTTGGTCTTCTCCCCCGACGCGACCCGCAGGACCAGGTCGAAGATCTGCTGCCCGGACTCCGCGACCGAGGCTCCGCCGTCGGCGACGATGCCGCAGTTGAGATCCATGTCGTCGGTCATGCGTTCGTACATCTGGGTGTTGGTCGCGAGCTTCAGCGACGGCGTCGGCTTGCAGCCGAACGCCGAGCCGCGCCCGGTGGTGAAGCACAGGACCTGGGATCCGCCGGCGACCATGCCGGTCGCGTTGACCGGGTCGTAGCCGGGGGTGTCCATGAAGACCAGGCCCTTCGCGGTGATCTCCTCGGCGAACTCGACGACATCCGCGAGGTTGGTGGTGCCGCCCTTCGCCGCGGCGCCGAGCGACTTCTCGAGGATCGTGGTGAGGCCGCCGGCCTTGTTCCCCGGGGACGGGTTGTTGTCCATCGACCCGCTGTGCTTCTCGGTGTACGCCTCCCACCAGCGGATGCGTTCGATCAGCTTCTCGCCGACCTTCTGGCTCACGGCACGACGGGCCAGTAGGTGCTCGGCGCCGTAGATCTCCGGTGTCTCGCCGAAGACCGCCGTGCCGCCGTGGGCGACGAGCAAGTCGGCCGCCGCGCCGAGGGCGGGGTTGGCGGTGATACCGGAGTAGCCGTCGGAGCCGCCGCACTCCATGGCGAGGACGAGTTCGCTGGCGGGGACGGTCTCGCGGGTGACGTTGTTGACGTCGGGGAGCATCTCCTTGATGCGGGCGATGCCTTCGGCGACGGTCTTCTTCGTACCGCCGAGTTCCTGGATCGTCATCGGCACGGTGAGCTTGTGCGCGGGGATCTGCCAGTGCTCGACGAGCGAGGAGACCTGGTTGACCTCGCAGCCGAGGCCGAGGACGAGGAAGCCGGCGAAGTTCGGGTGGTTGGCGTAGCCGGTAAGGGTGCGGCGCAGCACCTCGAACGCCTCGCTGCCCGGGCCGGCCATGCCGCAGCCGGTGTCGTGGGTGAGCGAGACGACGCCGTCGACATTCGGGAAGGCGTCGAGGGCGTCGTACTTGAAGCGTTCGGCGATCAGCTTCGCGGCGGTCGCCGAGCAGTTGACCGTGGTGAGGATGCCGATGTAGTTGCGGGTCGCGGGCCTGCCGTCGGGACGCACGATGCCCTGGAAGGTGGCGCGGGCGTTCTCCGGGACGTACTCGGTCGGGCGGGTGTCGATGCCGAAGTCGTAGGCCCGCTCGAACATCTGGAACGCCGTGTTGTGCGTGTGCACGTGCCGGCCGGGCGCGATGGCCTCGCTGGCGAAGCCGATCACCTGGCCGTACTTGCGAACGGGATCCCCCTCGGCGACGTGCGCGACGGTCACCTTGTGCCCGCGCGGGACGGCGTCGGTGATGTCGAGGGTGCCGCCGGCGGTGAGTGCGTACGGGCCTGGATCGAGATCGTGCATGGCGATGACGACGTTGTCCTCGGCATGGAGTCGGAGCGTCAGATCAGCAAGTGCGGCTGGCGCCGGATCGGCCATGGCGTACGCCCCTTCAAGACATCTGATGTTTCACCATCACGATCGTACCGGGTTTCGGGCCACTGACCGGTATCCGTCGCGCTGCTGCCATACTCTGTGGCTCTCGTGTGGGCCACCGGGCAGTCCGAAGATGGTCAGACAAGGTGGCCAGACAAGGTGGTCTGGCTGGGGAGGCGCAGTCCAACATGACCGACCAGAACATCCGCGTGGTGGATCCGCCGAAGGACGGCGGACGCGCGGGTCCGTTCGCGGCCGTCCGCCGCACCGGCCTCGCCGACCAGCTCGCCGAACGCCTCCTGGACGAGATCGTCACCGGCACGTACCCGCCGGACAGCAGGCTCCCTCCCGAACCCGTCCTCGCCGAACGTGCCGGGGTGAGCCGGCTGACCCTACGCGAGGCCATCAAGGATCTCCGCCAGCGTGGCGTACTCCGGGTGCAGCAGGGGCGCGGCACGTTCGTCAACCCGCCGGCGACGTGGGCGCCGTTCGACAGCACCGTCCTCAACGCGCGGGCCACCCTCGAACCTGGCTACGCGCTTGCTCACGAGCTCACCGAACTGCGGCGCATCGTCGAACGCGGGATCGCCGAGCTGGCCGCTCTCCGACGTACCGACGCCGACCTCGAACGCATGGCCGTCGCCGTCGACGCCATGAGGGCCGCATGGGCGGCCGGTGACCTCGACGCGTTCAGCTCCGCCGATGTCGACTTCCACGATGCCCTGCTGCGGGCGGCGGGCAACACGTTCGCGCTGACGCTGTTCCACTCGGTCGACGGGGCGCTGCGGAGTGTGCGCAGGCGTACGGTCGAGGACAACGCCGAGCTCGCGGCCCGGGCGATCGACTTCCACACCAAGATCATGGGAGCTGTCCGCAGGAGAGCGGCCCGCGCGGCCGGCGCACTGATGGACGAGCACCTGCAGGAGACCGAGGACTTCACCGCACGATTGGCGGCTGCCTCGGTCGAGCAGCAGGAAGCCGGGATCGACGGCGGCCTCGAGGCCGGCGCCGCTCGCTGATCTGCCCGCGCCTCTTGGGATGAGGGGCACTTTCAAGCGAAGCCCGCCTTGGATGAGGGGCACCTTTCAAGCGAACCAACTGGACGAGGGGACCCCTCACGCGAAGGCCGCTTGGGCGAGAGGATCCCTCATATGGGCCTGATGGCACCTCAACTAGCAGATTTCGAGGGCGTCGAGGTCAGGGGTCGCGGGGGCGGCATACGACGTCTCGCGGCCATACCAGAACGCGGTCGAGGCGATGTCGTCCTGCAGCGGCAGATACCGCCCACCCGCCCGCCACCCCAGCGCCTGCACCGTCACCTTCAGGTCCGAGGCGAACCGGATCGGGTCGAAGATGTGCCAGCGGTACATGCCGAACCGCTGCTGGCTCTTGTAGAGGCCGTCCGGCGCGATGATCTGGTGCAGCCCGAGGAACGGCGTCGAGAACGCGGTGTACCCCTGACCTGGTACGTCGAAATTCCAGGCGCCGCCGAAATAGTCCTCGGTACCCGTACCGCAGATGGTCGGGAACTCCTCGTCCCCGTCGAGGAAGAACTTCAGCTCGCCCTCTCCCCACCAGCCGGTGCTGTTGACGCCCCACGCGAGGTAGGTGCCGACGTAGTGGCCGGCGCCCTCGACGCCGTCCAGGATCGTGTGGACCTCCGCCGACGGCAGCGGGTTGCTGCGCCGCCACTGGGAGTGGAAGTACGCCACGTCATCGCCCTGCTCGGCCAGCGCGTAGTCGACCTGGTAGTAGACCACGACCTCATCGTCGGAGAGGTTCTTCAGGGTGATCCGTGCTGCCTGCTGGAACGGCATCGGCCAGTAGCAGTTGAATCCCCCGTTGGGGTTGACCGCGATCGGGAGCGAACTCAGCTGGGCGAACGACCCCCACCCCTGGCCGAAGAAGTCGCCCACCGGTACCTCGACGGCAGGCTGCGGATCGTCGTCCCAGTAGAAGCGCAGGAGCAGCCGCCGCCAGTTCGACACATGGGTCGTCAGCCAGATGTGCTGGATCACGCCAGGGCCGTCGATGCCGGCCAGCGTCGCCGTCTCGCCGGCGTCGATCCGGATCGACGGCGAGACCTTCCAGCCGCGGCCGAGATCGCGGGCGGCGTTCGCGCCGGTGCCTTCGGTGGCGGCGCCGCCGCGGCCCTTCTCGCCGGTCGGGTTCTCGGCGCTGATCGAGCGGGTCACCGCATCCGATACGCGGGCGAGATCGCCGAGCCCACCGAGTCGTCCGCCGACCAGGCCACCCGACTGACGGCCGGTCCGTCCCCGGCCGGAGCCACTCCCCTGACCGCTCGTCTGTCCGGCGTTCGCGCCGCCGCCTGCGTTCACGTTCATCCTCCGGAAATCGATTCCTACGAACGTACCGGTCGGTTGGCCCGCTCTGGGCACGCAGGTCATGACCTGTCCCGGACAGCGCGGCGGCAGTCAGGCGAAGTGTGCGGGGCAGAAGAACCCGCCCGACCTGTCGTCGAAGACCCAGCCCACGTGGTCGGTCAGGTAGACGCGTACCTGGCGCGCCGACCCCACCCACAGCCCGTGGTCGCGGGGTCTGAACACGATGCACGCCGCACATTCGTCGCAGTCGACCATCGCGAGGTAGCCGGACTGCTCATCCCCTCGGATCCGGATCATCGGTGCAGCCGCACTTCTTCGAACCTGCCCTTCCGTACCCCTCGCGAGCAGGTCGGATCAGGTGTCGGATCAGACATGCGCCCCGGCTCGAACGAGCCGATCGTACGCCGGACACGTTTCGTACGCGTCACACGGTGGGTTTGCGCGGACCGTGTTGCGGTAGGAGATTGCGCATGAGGTGCCGATGAGCATTCCGGTCACCATCCCCGCTGGCCAGGCGCCCGCGGACGTCCAACTGCAGGGAGACCTCGTCCTGCCCACCGGCGCCGTGGCGCTCATCCTGTTCGCCCACGGGTCGGGAAGCTCGCGGCACAGTCCGCGCAACCGGGCGGTCGCCCGCACCCTGCAGGGCGGTGGCTTCGGAACGGTCCTGCTCGATCTGCTCACGGCGGACGAGGAGGTACTCGACCGGCAGACCGCGGAGCTGCGCTTCGACATCGCTCTGCTCGGTGCGAGGGTCACGGCGGCCGTCGACGAGGTGCGCCGGTGGGAGGAGGCGGCGGGGCTGCCCATCGGGATCTTCGGTGCGAGTACCGGCGCGGCGAGCGCCTTGGTCGCAGCCGCCGAACGGCCGGACGACGTGGGTGCGATCGTGTCGCGTGGCGGTCGTCCCGACCTCGCGGGGGCCGCCCTGGGGCGGGTCCTCGCTCCCACGCTGCTCGTCGTCGGGAGTGAGGACCGGCAGGTGCTGGCCCTCAACCAGCAGGCGGCGGCCAGGTTGTCCGCTCCGCATGACATCGCTGTCGTGGGGGGCGCCACGCACCTGTTCGAGGAACCGGGTGCGCTGGAACGCGTGGCCCAGCTCGCGAGCGAGTGGTTCACCCGCTACCTGCGGCCCGACGTGTCCGCCTGAATCGGCGAGCGATGATGGGCGACCGACAGCAGGGACACCTGGGGAAGCGGCGCAATCTCGCATTGATGGCACTCTGCCTCGGGCTGTTCCTGGTGGCCTGGCTGGTGGTCAGCCGGTATTCGGTGGTGGCGGCGTTCGTCACGTCCGCCGTCGCCGCGCTGATCCCGCCGGCCGCGGCCATCGTGGCCAACAGCCGGCGGGACCAGTGAGGGACGTCGACCGCGGACGCGTGAGTACGCCGGGGAGGGATCAGACCCCGCAGTGGGTGCGTCCCACACGAAGCCGGACCGGCCGTCGGCGTGGATGTGGTCGTCGTGGCCGGGGTAGCCGGAGCCGAACAGGCCGCCGAACCCGTGTGACCTCGCCTGCTGGACGATCTGGCACAGCGACGCGGAGCTGGAGACGCCCTGCTGGAGGGTGCGGTTTCCAGGTGTACAGCCGTCGGCGTGTGCGGCGGCCGGTACGCCCACCACGACCGCGGTCGCCAGGACCATCGTCAATCCCGCGAGCATCCCCGTCAGTCGCCGTCGCGCCATCGTGTCTCCTCGAGAGAGTCGCGAACCCCGTGGGTCGGCAGTCACCTTCGACGATGGTCCCGGCCGGGTCAATCTTCCTGGCAGCTTTGATGCCCTTGTTTTCTTGGCTGCTCGGGCTCGGCTTCGGCGGCTGGTCCGGTGAAGGGTCGGACGTCGGTCAGGCCTCGAGCTGGTCGAGGGCCTTCCGAATTCGCTTCTCCGAGATGGGAGCCGAGGTCCCGAGGTGTTGGGCGAAGAAGCTCACCCGGAGTTCCTCCAGCATCCAGCGGACCTGCTCGACGCCTTCGACGCGAGAGTCGGGGTCGTCGTCGTGCACGTGAGCGACGAGTTGTTCGTACGCCTGCTGGAGCCGGGTGACCACCTGCATGCGTTCGTGGTCCCGGTGGATCTCGGTGGGGAGCTTGTCGAGACGGCGTTCGATGCCGCGCAGGTAGCGAAGGATGTCCGGCAGCCGATCCCTGCCGTGTGCGGTGACGAAGCCGGCGAACACGAGTCCCTCGAACTGTGACCGCACATCCGCGATAGCCGGGGCGATAGCCGGGTTCGTCATCGTGTCGAGGCGGGCGTCGAGCTCGTGGACGACGCGCAGGATCTCGGCCACCCTGACGATGATGTCGGTCACCGTGTCCTGCAGGTCGGCGCGCACCGTGTCGGCCAGCTTGGTGAAACCTTCGGCATCCCAGGCGGGACCGCCCGCGGCTGTCACCAGAGTGTCGACCGCGCAACCCAGGCAGTCGTCGAACAACGCACCGGCATTGGCGTGCGGGCTGTGACCGAGCGCGAGCTTCTGTGGGATGGTCAGCCGGGCGAGTACCTGTTTGGTCGGGGTGGGGAGCTTCAGCAGGAGCAGCCGCCGGGTTCCCGCAGTCATCGCCCGGCGTTGTGCGGTTTCGCTTTCGTACAGCCGGATGGCGACACTGGTGCCCTCGTCGGCCAGTGCGGGATAGGCCTTGACCTCATAGCCCTGCCGACGTTGGGAGAGGCCGCGCGGGAGCTGATCGAAGTCCCAGTCGCGCAAGCCGTCGCGTTCGACGCCGTTGGCGGCCTTCGCCAGCGTCGACGTCAGCTCGTCCCGCAGCTGGCGGCGCAGGGCGTCGAGGTCCTTGCCTTCGGCGAGCGTGCGCCCCTTGCCGTCCTCGACGGCGAAGGTCATCGTCAGGTGGGCCGGGATCCGATCCAGCTGCCAGGCGTCGCGCGGCACGGTGGTCCCGCTCATCGCGCGCAGCTCACGCCCCAACGCCTCGTGCAGCGGACCTTGGTATGGCGTGAGGCGTTGCAGGGCCGCCTTCGCGAAGTCGGGAGCGGGTACGAAGATCCGCCGCAGCTGCTTCGGCAGGGCACGGATCAAGGCAGTGGCCAGCTCCTCACGCGGCCCTGGCACTTGCCAGGTGAACGACGTCGCGTTGACCTGGTTGAGAACCGGCAGCGGGATGTGCACCGTGACGCCGTCGGCGGCACTGCCGGGCTCGAACTGGTAGGTGAGCTGGAGCCGCAGCCCGTCGCGGTGCCAGAAGTCCGGGTAGTCGGACTCGCGGACCACCTCGGCAGCATCGGTGACGAGCATCGACGTCGAGAAGTTGAGCAGGTCCGGCGTGTCCCTGCGTACCTTCTTCCACCAGCTGTCGAAGTGCGCGCCGGACACGACATCGGCGGGCAGGCGTTCGTCGTAGAACGCGAACAGCGTCTCGTCGTCGACCACGATGTCGCGGCGCCGGGCGCGGTTCTCCAGATCCTCTATCTCGTCGAGCAGCGTGCGGTTGGCATGGAAGAACTCGTGCCGGGTCTCCCAGTCGCCCTCGACCAACGCCCGGCGGATGAACAGGTCCCGCGAGACCACCGGATCGATGCGTCCGTAGTTGACGCGTCGGTTGACCGCGAGAGGAACGCCGTAGAGCGTGACGCGTTCGTACGCAAGGACCGCACTCTGCTTCTTGGACCAGTGCGGTTCGCTGTAGCTGCGCAAGACCAGGTGCTGCGCCTGCGCCTCGGCCCACTCGGGCTCGATCCTCGCCACGACCCTGGCCCACAGCCGCGACGTCTCCACGAGCTCGGCAGCCATCACCCACGACGGGGACTTCTTGAACAGCGACGATCCCGGAAAGACCGCGAACTTCGCGCCTCGCGCGCCGAGGTACTCGTGGGAGGTCCGGCGTCGGGGTGGACGCGCTGCGCGGTTTGCGCCCTTGTTTGCGCTCTTGCCGGCGTCCTGCTCGCCGTCCTTCACGCCGATCTGGGACAACAGGCCTGCCAGCAACGACAGGTGGATCTTCTGCGGTTCGCCCGGGACGGAGTTGAGGGTGATGTCCGTGCCACGGGTCACCTGACGGAGCTGGCTCTCGATGTCCTGCCATTCGCGGACCCGGAGGAAGTTGAGGAACTCGGCCTTGCACAGCTTGCGGAACTGGTTCGACGACAGCTCGTCCTGCTTCTCCCGAAGGTACCTCCACAGGTTGAGGTAGGCGAGGAAGTCCGAGTCCTCCGCCACGAACCTGGCGTGCTTCTCCCGCGCCTGCTGCTCCTTGTCGGTCGGGCGTTCGCGCGGGTCCTGGATGGACAGCGCCGCCGCGATAATCATCACCTCGCGGACGCAGCCGTTGTCCTGTGCTGCCACGACCATCCGCGCGAAGCGGGGATCGAGCGGGAGCTGGGAGAGTGTACGCCCCAGCGGCGTGAGCTTCGGACCCTTGGCCTTCGGGTCGAGCGCCCCGAGTTCCTCCAGCAGCTGGATGCCGGCCCGGATGTTGCGATGGTCCGGTGGGTCGATGAACGGGAACGCCGCGATGTCGCCCAGTCCCGCCGCCGCCATCGCGAGGATGACCGAGGCGAGGTTCGTGCGGACGATCTCGGGTTCGGTGAACTCCGAGCGGGACTCGAAGTCCTCCTCGGAGTAGAGCCGGATGCAGATCCCGTCGGAGGTGCGCCCGCAGCGGCCCTTGCGCTGGTTGGCCGACGCCTGCGAGATGGGTTCGATCGGCAGCCGCTGCACTTTCAACCGGTGGCTGTAGCGGGAGATGCGGGCGGTGCCGGGATCGATGACATACTTGATGCCTGGAACGGTGAGCGAGGTCTCGGCGACATTGGTCGCGAGCACGATCCGGCGGCCGCCGTGGGACTGGAAGACCCGGTGCTGGTCGGCCGAGGACAGTCGTGCGTACAGCGGGAGGATCTCGGTGTGCTTGAGATCCTGCTTGCTCAGTGCGTCGGCGGTGTCGCGGATCTCGCGTTCGCCGGAGAGGAAGACCAGGACGTCGCCGGGGCCTTCGGCGAGGAGTTCGTCGACCGCGTCGGAGATCGCCTGGATCTGGTCGCGATCGCGGTCGTCGGCGTCGTCGACGACCGGTCGGTAGCGCACCTCGACCGGATAGGTACGTCCGGAAACCTCGACGATCGGCACCTCCGCGGCTGGTGGGTGCCCGGCCGCCTGTAGCTGGAAATGCTGGGCGAATCGCTCGGGGTCGATGGTGGCCGAGGTGATGATCACCTTCAGGTCGGGCCGGCGCGGCAGGAGCTGCTTGACGTAGCCCAGGATGAAGTCGATGTTCAGGCTGCGCTCATGTGCCTCGTCGATGATGAGGGTGTCGTAGTCGCGCAGCAGGCGGTCGTGCTGGATCTCCGCCAGCAGGATGCCGTCGGTCATCACCTTGACCAGCGTGTCGTCGCCCACCCTGTCGGTGAACCGGACCTTCCACCCGACGGCCCCTCCGAGTGGGGTGTCGAGCTCTGCGGCGATGCGTTCGGCCACGGTGCGCGCGGCGATCCGGCGTGGCTGCGTGTGACCGATCATGCCGCGTACGCCGCGGCCGAGTTCGAGGCAGATCTTCGGCAGCTGAGTGGTCTTGCCCGAGCCGGTCTC
>JBOHED010000185.1:0-3756 GCA_050700915.1 Actinopolymorphaceae bacterium
CCGCGTATCCAACTGGTGAAAGGAACCACGGTTCATGTCCATCATCTCTCGCCGACCTTCGGGTTGGTACCACGTTGACGAGGCTGGCCCGGTCGAGGATCGGGAGCCGACAGCGGACGAGCTTGCGGCGATCGAGGCTGAGTGGCCGGTGATCGAGGCGGAGCTTGCCGCACTGGATGAGCAGATCAGGGCGCTCACTGTGGCCGGGCATGGTTCGGAGCTGGATCGGCGGCGTGCACGTCGGGTGGAGCGCCGGGTCCTGGCGGCACAGCGTGGCCTGGCTGCGCACGACGGTGATGACGTGGCGGGGGTGGCCTGATGGGTCGCTCTGCGCGCCGACGTCGTGAGTACGTCTGGTTCACGTTGTGGGACGGCCGCAACGTGTTGTGCCGCTGGGTTGATGGTCAGCCGGCGTTCAGGTTCCGGCAGGCGCCGACCGGCCTAGCCACTCGCCGGCAGCTTCGTCAGGCCGGGCTGTGCCCCGGAGGCCAGCCGCCGTACGCGCTGCTGGTCTGGCGACGCGACGACGCGTGGGCAGCGCTGTACCGGCTCGATCTGGCCAAGCCCAAGCGCGTTCCGACTCCGGCTCAGCGTGCGGCGCTGGCCATGGCGATGGAGGCCCGCCGGACCTGCCGCGAGTGCGGTGAGGACGTCGGCTACTGCGTGCCGACGTCGACCGGCACCTGCTGGAACTGCTTCTGGAAGTCCGAAGAGGAGGCCGCAGCATGAGCAGGATCTGTCACGAGCACTGCCCGACAGGCGAGCGTTCCGGCTGGATCTGGCTCGCCGTCATGGTCGGAGCTGCCGGCGGGGCGCTGTGGCTCCTCGGCGAGATCCTCACCGGTCTCGGCAAGACGGTGATGGCCGTCACCGCCGGCACCGCCCTGGTCGTGGTCGGCGTGATCCTCGCGATCGCGGTTCGCACCGCGGTCCGCAACTCCACCGGCGTGACCGGCACGGTGACCGAGTCGCACCCGGTCGCCGGGCACGTCACCAAGACCGACATCGAACCCGGCTCCGGCTCCACGTCGAAGGGTGAAACGCCTGCTGAGCGGCCGGCTTCGCCTAATCGTCCGCGGCTTCGGCTGATCCGGGGCGGGAGGGCCGCCTGATGACCGATCGCGACCGTAAGCGGCTGGAAGACGCGCTGCGACGAACCCGTAACTATGACGGCGACGTGTACGCCTTCGCCTTCGGCTACCTCGCCGGCTGCATCGAGCACGCCCACGACGCCCGCAGCCTCGTCGAGGCTCGCCAACCCCTGGCGCGGGCTCGGGAGCTGATCGAGCTGATCGAGAGCACACCTACCTCGGACTCGACTCCCGAGGGTGCGGACCCGGATCGGTGCGCCTATGCGCGCTACTACGGCTCGCCTGACTGGCACGAGCACGACCACGAGGACTGCCGCGAAGCCGTAGCCGAGTGGAACGCGAGGGACACCACCGAGGCAGAGACGGAGGACCAGGCATGACGACGACCTACGACAGTTCTGGCGGGAGCGGCAACGCGTTCGCGTACGGCCGCAATGTCCTCATCGGTGGCATGCCAAGCCAGGGGAAGTCCGTGGCTGCGCGAGTCCTCGCGTTGCTCGACACCACCGACCACCTCGCCGAGGCAGAGACGGAGGGACAGGGATGAGCACGGCGACGATGTACGACGGAGCCGGGTCGGTGGCACACCTGCCGGTACACGCAGCTCCGACCGCGCCGACAGTGACACCTGAGGCCGGCGCGAGCAGTGAACGGCATGAGCCTGTCGATGGCGCTGCCACGGTGCGGCCGGTGCGGTCCTGGCCGGTGCTACTGCTGGCCCTGCCGGCGTTCGTGGCGGTGTGGTCAGGCTGGGTGGGGCTGGGCAAGCTCACCGGGTTCGGGATGGTCCACCCGCTGCCGGGCATCGCGGACGACTTCACGATCAACTCCGCGATCACGCTGCCGATCGGGGTAGAGACCTACGCCGCGTTCGCACTCCGGGTGTGGCTGTCCGGACAGGTCGTCCACGACTCCGCACGCAGGTTCGCGAAGTGGTCCGCGATCGGCTCGCTGATCCTCGGCGGACTCGGCCAGGTCGCCTACCACCTGCTCGTCGCGGCAGGGGTGACCCGGGCGCCGTGGCAGATCACCACGGTCGTCGCCTGCCTACCGGTCGCGGTGCTCGGCATGGGCGCAGCGCTCGCGCACCTGCTCCACCACACCGACAACGCCACCATCGCCGACGCCGAGGTAGCCACCGGCACGGCCGACACGCCCGCCGCCGCGGGCAAGCCCAACGCTGCAGAGGTCCGGCAGCCGAAGCCCGTCCGCAAGCCAGCCAACCGCAAGCCGGCCAACGGCAAGCCGGCCCGGCAGAAGGGCGCGACACGGAAGCTGCTGGCCGACTACGTGGCCGACGCCCGCACCGCGTGGGCGCCCGGTGTCGAGATCACCCCGGCATGGGTCCGGTCAGTGACCGACTGCGCCCGCGGGACCAGCAAGGCCGTCGCGGACGCCCTACGGGCCGAGCTGGGCACGCCCGCCGCTGCAGGCCACCGCGGCGCTGAGAACGGACAGGAGGCCGGCTGATGACCACCCACGACGAACACCCCAACCGTGACATCGGCGAACACAGCTCTGGAGGGTTCATGAACACCCCGGACGGACAGCCGGCGAACGGCCCGACGAACGGCAGTGAGGAAGGGTCCGTGAACGGCACCGACGACGAACGCGTGAACGGCACTGGCGGGACGGTGGTGCCGCTGCGCCCGAACGCTGTCCGCAGGCTCGATGACGTCCCGGAACAGCGCACCCCGAACGACGGCCACCAGCCGAGCACTGAGCTGGTCCCGGACGACGCGATCACCGGCGAGCTGCTGACCGATGAGGAGTCGGCGGCGCTGGATCGCCGGCTCGGCAGGCGGGCGGTGGCCCGGGTCGCGACCGGCACCGTGCAGGTGGCGCGGGTGGTGAAGGAGTCCGAACACCCGCGCACGGTGGGGAAGGCGACGCTTCGGCACAGCCTGACCATGGTGCAGGGCCTGCAGTCCTGGACGGTGCGGGCCTGGGATGCCTCCACGTTGGGTGTGTACCGACGTCAGATCAAGGCGGCCGAGGCGGTCGGGAACCAGGAGTTGCTGGCGGAGTGGACCGAACGGAAGGAACGGGTCACCGCCGCCCGGCACAAGCGGCTGATGGACCTGCCCCAGGTGATGTACGGGATAGCCCGCACCACGGTCGGGGCCCTGGCCGGCCTCGTCGTCCTGGTCCTGGTCGTCGGGGTGTTCGTGCAGCTGTCCGGCAAGGGCGCGTTCGTCGATGTCATCACCGGGGTGATGGACTCGATCCGGTGGGTGTTCACCGCGATCGCCGTGGCCTGGACGCCGTTCGTGATGGCGCTGCCGTGGTTGGTCCTGCTCGCCGCGTGGCGGGAGGGCCGCCGGCGCGGGCAGGTGCCGATGTGGCTGCAGACGACCGCCGAGGCTGAGGCGGACGTGGCGATTGATGAGACGACGATCGCCCGTGCGCTGCAGGCGCTGCGGATTCCGCAGATCACCGCGTATCTGAAGGACGGGTTGCCGCTGCAGTACATCACCCCGTGCCGCAAGGACGGCCGGGGGACGCACGCGGTGATCCGGCTCCCGGACGGGGTGCCCGCCGAACGCATCGCTAAGCGGCGTCCTGACCTGGCGGCAGGCCTGCGTCGTCGTGCTCAGGAGCTGTGGATCACCACCGGTGAGGAGGCCGGAATCTTGGACATGTGGATCGCCGACAAGGGCGCCCT
>JBOHED010000186.1:0-7500 GCA_050700915.1 Actinopolymorphaceae bacterium
GCCATCCTCGGGGCGGGCAACCGCGGCTCCGTCTATGCCAACTGGGTCGCCGCCCATCCCGACCGGGCGCGCGTCGTGGCTGTGGCCGAACCGCGCGACCACCACCGCGTCCGGATCGCCGAACGCCGGCTTCTCCACCAGCAGATGACAGCCCAGGTTGGCGAGGGCGACGGCGGGCTCGACGTGTTCGGCGTCCTGGGTCGCGACGATGGCCGCGTCGGCGAGCTTGCCGGCGGCGACGAGATCGCGCCACGAGGAGAAGACGTGCTCTGGCGGGATGCCGTGGGCGATGGCTCCCGACGAGGAGGGCTGCCGCATGCTCGTCGACGCGGTCCGCGCGGCCGGCGTGCAGTTCGGCGTCTGCCACGTGCTGCGCTACACGCCATACACCCGACTCCTCAAACAGGTGGTGGATTCGGGCCGCATCGGCAGCGTCATGAGCGTCCAGCACCTGGAACCAGTCGGCCACTGGCACCAGGCCCATTCCTACGTTCGCGGGAACTGGCGTCGAGAGGACCAGGCGTCGTCGATGCTCCTGGCGAAGTCGTGCCATGACATCGACTGGCTGCGGCATGTCATCGGCGTGCCCATCGAGCGGGTGTCGAGTTTTGGGACGCTCTCCCACTTCACGCCGACCAATCGACCCGCCGGCGCGGCAGACCGCTGCCTCGACTGTGCGGTAGAGACCACGTGCGCCTACTCGGCGAAACGGATCTATCTCGGCATGATCGGGCGCGGCCACACCAGCTGGCCAGTCCACGTCCTCACCAGCGACCTGACCGAGGACGGCGTCACCCAGGCCCTTCGCGACGGACCCTACGGGCGCTGTGTCTACGCCTGCGACAACGACGTCGTCGACCATCAGGTGGTGGCGCTGGAGTTCGCCGGCGGGATCACCGGAAGCTTCACGATGACCGGGTTCAGCGCGAAGGGGCATCGTCGTACGCAGATCTTCGGTACGCAGGGCAGCATCGACGGTGACGGCGAGAAGATCGGGGTGTACGACTTCCTGACCGACGAGACCGAGGAGCTGTCAGTCGAGTCGCTCGGCTCCGACGCGGGGTCGGGCCATGGCGGCGGCGACGCGGGGCTGATGGACGCCTTCACGCGGGCACTCGCCACGGGAGACCCGTCGTTCATCAGCTCCGGCGCCCTCGAGTCGCTCGAGACCCATCTCGCGGTCTTCGCCGCCGAACGCGCACGCCACGCCCGCACCGTCGAGCCCGTCCCCAGCTGACTCGTCGCCCAACCCGCCGGCACCGCCCGATTCCGTGATCATGATCATGAAGGTTTTCCCGGCGTATGACCGAGGTTTTGCTTCATGATCATGGGCGCAGGTCCAGCCGATCACCGGCGCAGCTAACCCGCCCGAGCGCACGGCGCACGCCCAGACGAGACTCGGGGTTGCGGCGGGCTTGTGGCGGTCTGAGAGGATCGGCTTTACATCGATGTAGGGGCATGCGTCCCGCACCCTCGAGGAGCTGCCGTGTCAGACCAGGACCGCCGGACCACCGCGGGCGCCGCCACCCACCCTTCAGCCAACGGCGACTGCCCCCGGCCCGAGTACCCCCGCCCACAGTTCGTACGACCGGACTGGCTGAACCTCAACGGACGTTGGCAGTTCGAGATCGACCGGGGCGATACCGGCCTCGAACGCGGCCTCGCCGGGCGGGAGCTCGCGACCGAGATCACCGTGCCGTTCTGCCCCGAGTCCGAGCTGTCGGGAGTCGGCGACGTCGACTTCCTCCACGCGGTCTGGTACCGACGGACGGTCACGGTGCCGGGTGACTGGACGGGACGCTCGGTCCTGCTCCACTTCCAGGCCGTCGACCACGACACCACCGTGTGGGCGAACGGCATCGAGGTCGCCCGCCACCGCGGCGGTTGGACCCCCTTCACCGCCGATCTCGGTCAGGTCGCCGGCCAGGAGGTCACCCTCGTCGTCCGTGCCCGCGACCCCAAGGATGGCCCGCTTGCACGCGGCAAGCAGTCCGACCGCTACGGAAACTACTCCTGCCTCTACACACGGACGACCGGGATCTGGCAGACCGTCTGGCTGGAACCGGTCCCACAGTCCTACCTCGGCCGTCCGCGGATCACCCCCGATCTCGCCGCCGGGGCACTTCATCTCGATGTCCCCGTCTCCGGCGGGTCGCGCCGTGGCCTCTCCGTCCGAGCCCGCTTGTCGGACGACGCTGGCGAGATCGTCACCGAACACATCAGGGCCGACCTCGACTTCGGCGTACGCCTGACGCTGCGGATTCCCGAGACCCGACAGCGGACCTGGTCGCTCGACGACCCGTTCCTCTACGACATCGCGCTGGACCTCGTCGACGACCGCGACACCATCGTCGACAGTGCGTCGACGTACGCCGGCCTTCGCTCGGTGACGATCGACGGCAAGGCGATCCTGCTCAACGGCCATCCGGTGTTCCAGCGACTGGTTCTCGACCAGGGCTACTACCCGGACGGCATTCTCACCGCACCCAGCGACGACGCCCTGGTCGCCGACATCGAACTCTCCATGGCGGCCGGGTTCAACGGCGCCCGCCTGCATCAGAAGGTCTTCGAGGAACGGTTCCTCTACCACGCCGACCGGCTCGGCTACCTGTGCTGGGGAGAGTTCGGCGACTGGGGAGCGAACACCGGCAGGGACGGTGACAACCAGCAGCCCACCGCCAGCTACATCACCCAGTGGCTCGAGGCGGTCGAACGCGACTACTCCCACCCGTCGATCGTCGGTTGGTGCCCGCTCAACGAGACCCGGCAGTGGCTGCACGACAAGGTGACAGTCCTCGATGACGTTACGCGCGGGATGTTCCTTGCCACCAAGGCGGCTGACCAGTCCCGGCCGGTCCTCGACGCCTCGGGATACTCCCACCGGGTCCGCGAGACCGACGTCTACGACTCGCACAACTACGAACAGGATCCGGCGAAGTTCGGACAGGCGATGGCGGGACTCGCCGAGGGGGCGCCGTACACCAACGCGGCCGGTTCCGAGCGGCCATGGTCGATCTCGTACGCCGGACAGCCCTATTTCTGCAGCGAGTTCGGCGGAATCTGGTGGAACCCCGACGCGGGGCCGGACGAAGACTCGTGGGGATACGGTGAACGACCGCGAACCCTGGAGGAGTTCTACAGCCGCTTCGAGGGCCTCGTCGCCGTGCTGCTGGACGACCCGAATATGTTCGGCTACTGCTACACCCAGCTGACCGACGTCTACCAGGAGCAGAACGGCGTCTACCGATTCGACCGCCGGGAGAAGTTCGACCTCGAACGCGTCCGGGCGGCCCAGACCCGGACCGCGGCCATCGAGAAGATCGACGGCTGAGCCGGAGTGAACGTGCGTCCGTTGGACCTGTTGGTGACCGGTGTCGAGAGCTATCTTCCTTACCTGCAAGGGTCAGGAGAGCTGCATGACCCGGTGTTCGACGAGCCGACGCAGTATGGCACGGCGTACCACACGTTCTGTCACGCCGTACTGTCTGTCGTCGGCCCGCCCGATCGCCGGGACGTTCATCTCGGCCATGCCGTCCGGGGTCTTGACGCGTCGCTGGCCCACACCGGCAACCCCGCCTTGACACCCTCGGCGGCGGGCTTCTCCCGCGCCACCGGTGCGGTACGCCGCTCCAACCACCGCGACTTCACCTGGCCGCCGATCCTCAAGACCTACCGCATCGTCGCGGCGGCCGGGGCGGACCGGGCGGCGGAATTTGCCGAACGCATCAAGGTCGTCGACATCGAGCAGTCGTTCCGGAGCCGACCGCCGTCCAACTGGGCATCGGTGTGGTTGTCCGGCGAATGGATCCGGATCCGCGAACGCCTTTCTCCGTACACGATCGACGATGTGGACGACTGGCTCGAGGTCTTTCTGGAGGACCTCCTCCGCCCGGAGCACGGCTTCTTCTTCGAGCCCGGAAAGCCCAACTCCTACGACCTCTTCACCCGTTACCACATCGCGGATCTACTGGCGGAAGGGTACGACGGCCGCTTTCGCGGACAGCTGGAACGCCTCATGGTCACCGGTCTCGATCGCAGCTTGGCGGTCCAGCTGTCCGACGGCTCGATGGCCTCGGCTCATCGCAGCACCGGTCAGACGTGGACGGTCGGTGCCCAGATCGCCTTCTTCACCATCGCGGAGCGCTACTTCGGCGGACTCGCCGAGGCTGCTCATGCAGCAGACGAGACCGCAGACACCAGCGCTGGCAGGGATTCCGCGCCGGTCTGCAATGCAGCACGGGCGGCCGCGGCGGCCGACGGCGCCCGGCGGGCGTTCGCGTCAATGCGGCGTTGGCAGCGGCCGGGCGGCCCGTTCAGCCCGGTCGAGAACCTGCTCCCGGCCGGTTACCGGATCGGCTACGAGGGTTACACGGCCGACGCCCACTACGGGAATCTCGCACTGGGCTTCCTTGCCGCCGCACTGTTGAACGGCTTCAGCGACGCCGATCCCGTCACCGCCGAGCGGCAACCCGCCGTCCGCGTCGAACACACGCCAACCTTCCGTGGTGTCGCCCACTCAGGTGCGTACAGTGTCGCGGTCAACGCCGATCCCGCTCCGGCCTATGACGGGTGCGGCATCACCGACCTCACCGTCGGGCTGGGCCGGATCCTGCAGTTCGCCTCCAGCGTCAAGCACCCGGCGTCCGGGTCCTTCGTCAACCTGGGCATGGCGCGGCGCCCCTCCGCCGGCCGGACGGACCTCGACATCATGGCCCAACGTCCGTTCACCCTCGACGAGCCGCTCACGTCTCTGGCGCCTGATCCGACCACCCGCGGTGTACGCCTGCGCGCGACCGCGCCAGCTACGGAGGACCAGCCCGCGTTGGGCTACGAGCTCACCGTGCTCGTGGACGATGCCGGGGTCTCGGTCGTCGAGGCGACGCCGGGTACGACGGACCATCGGACACTTCTCGTTCCCTACCTGCTCGATCCGGGCACCGGTGTCCACACGACGGTCGAACAGCGCGGAGACGGCATCCGGCTGACCTACGGCAACGAGACGGTCGCGGTGACCGTCGACGCCCGGATCGAGGCGATGATCCATCTCCCGTTCGGATTCGAGAACCGGCGCGGCCTCTGCGGGCTCGTCCGACTCGATCTCGTCGGGCCCGCCGACCGGATCAGCTACCACGTCCGCGTCGTCGCCTGATCCAGGGCACACCCTCGAGCGAACGCCGATTGGATGAGGGGCACCTGCGCGGGAACGCCGATTGGATGCGGGGCACCTTCGCGCGAACGCCAGCTGGGTGAGGGGGCCCCTCAAGCGAACCTATTGGATCAGGGCGCCCCTCATCCAGGACACCACAGCATGAGGGGCCCCACCCCGATATCCACTCAGTCACGCAAGTCGAGCCACCGGACCTCATCTGGTGTGAGCTCCACCTGGACCGCGTCGAGCGAACTGCGGGTCTCCGCGAGCGCCCGCGGCCCGAACAACGGGAACGTCGGGAACTCCTGATGCAGGACGTACGCCAACGCGATCGCCGTCGGCACCACACCTCGGCGCTTCGCGAGCTCCCGCGCCCGTGCGAGGCGTTCGAAGTTGTCGTCGCTGTACCAGCAACGCACCAGATTGCGGTCGGACCTGTCCTCAGGCGCTGCCCGACCGGTGAAGAACCCCTGCGCCTGGCTCGACCAGGGCATCAGAGCGAGCTGGTTCTTCTCCAGCCATTGCCGTGACTGGTCGTCGGACGACGACACACATCCCGCCCACGGCACGTCGATCGCCCGCGCCAGCGAGAAATTGTTGCTCACCACGACGAACGACGCCTTTCCGGCCGACTCGGCGTACGCATTCGCCTCGGCAATTCGGGCGGTGCTCCAGTTTGACCCGCCGTAGGCCTTGATCCGCCCTGCCCTCAGGTGTTCGTCCATCACGTCGACGAATGCGGCGACCGGGTACTCCGGATTGTCGCGGTGCATGAAATAGATGTCGAGGTAGTCGGTCTGCAGCCGCTCGAGACTTTCGTGCAACTGTCGCGTGATCGACTCCGGATCACAGTGCGGCGTGTGCGCGCCCTTGCCGATCAGGACGATCTCCGAACGAACGCCACGGTTGCGGATCCACTGTCCCAGCACGCGTTCGCACATCCCACCGCCGTAGATGTACGCCGTGTCGAATGTCGTACCTCCGCGCTCGATGAAGTCGTCGAACATCACCGTGCCGTGCGGCAGCGTGGTCTGGTTGTCGACCCCCATCACCAACCGGGAAACTGGTTTGTCGACCCCGCGAATCTCGCCATACCGCATGATGTGGTCGCTACGCCGGGCGAGGGGACGGCCATGCACCGTGGGAATCGACGCGTCGAGGCGTTCACCCGGATAGGTGAGCCCGATCGCCTGCCGCCACTTGTCGAGAGTCTCCGCCTGCCCGAGTGAGTCGTCCCAGTTCATGGCCGGTGCTTGCCGGTCGGCGACGTGGGCGGCGACCGTGTCGGCTTCAGCCGCGTACAAGGGAGTCGGCTCGACCTCGATCTCTTCCACGTCCGCGCCCAGACGGTAGACGGAGATGCCCGAGCTGCCGCCGTCGCGTCCCGGCAACCACGGGTTCGGGACGACAAGATAGCCGGCGCTGCCGATGACGCGGACGACGTTCTCGCACGACTGCCGGACGCCGGTGGTCACATGCGCGGACACCCCACCGGGGAACCGCAGAGTCGCCGTGGCCCACTCGTCGACCCCGGTCTCGCCGACCACGCCACCGGCGGTCACCGACTCCGGATCGGCGAACTGCTTACCGACCGCCACGCCTGCGATCAGGCGTGCCATGGAGACCGGATATCCGCCCACGTCGAGAATTCCGCCGCCGGCCAACTCGGCCTCCCACAGCCGGCTGCCGGGCGACGGCGACGACCGGAAACCGAACGACGCCTCGATCTGGAGGACGTCACCGATCACGCCGTCACGCAGGAGCTGGACGAGCCGCTGCGTCTGCGGGACGCAGCGGTACATGAACGCCTCCATCAGGAAGACGTCGTTCGCACGCGCCGCCTCGATCACGGCCATCGCCTCGGCCCGGTTGACCGTCAGCGGCTTTTCACACAACACATGCTTGCCTGCCTCCGCGGCCTTGATCGCCCATTCGGCGTGCAGCGGGTGCGGGGTCGAGATGTAGACGGCATCGACACCATCGTCGGCCAACAGTTCTTCGAAACTTCCGTACGCCCGGTCGGCGCCATGCTTGGCCGCGAACGCCTGCGCCTTGTCAGCATTGCGTGCGCCGACCGCGACGAGAACGCCGGTCTTCGACGCCGGGAGATCAGCTGCGAAACGCTGGGCGATGTTCCCAGGTCCGAGAATTCCCCAGCGAAGCTTGGTGCCGGCTCCTTCAGTGTCTTGTCCCATGACCCCAAGCCTCCCAGGCGGTACGCCCACACCGGACGCCGAGCCGGCTTCGGTCGCCTCCTTGGCCGAATCCGGACGACGCGCTAGCCTGCCTCGGACGAGTTCGGCTGCGGCCAATTTCTTTAAATGATCATGCGTCACGGAGGGCGGTTTCTC
>JBOHED010000187.1:0-8056 GCA_050700915.1 Actinopolymorphaceae bacterium
CCTCCTGCAGGCCGATGATGTCGGCGTGCATCGAGGTGAGGACCTTTGCCGTGTGGGCGAGGTCGAGCACATCGTCCGGCCCGGCGGCGTGGTGGATGTTGAAGGTGGCGGCCCGGACCTTGACCCAGCCGCCGGCTCCCTCGGTATCGACATCAGCGGCCGACCCGGCGGCGGGACCGAGTGCACCGGCGGCGCCCGCGGCCATCACACCCGCCATGGTGAGTACGCGCCTGCGGCGCAGCGTACGTCGTTGCACGAACGGCCCCCTTCGCGAGCAGCAGCTGACGCGAGCGCCATCTCACCGTCCCCGTGAAGACACGACCTGAACGAACACCCAACCCAAGCCTGACAACAGAGCCTGACAAGCAGCGCTCGGATTTCGGCACAAACTAACGGCGCGGGCTGCGGTACGCCCGGCACTTTGTCGAGCCGGCCGGAGTTGGTCACGCAACGCGCCCGCAGATACCATGCCCGCCCCTCGGAGTGATCACGCATGTGTGATCGTTCCCAACGGAGCGTGTTACTTGGCGTGCATCGTTGGGGAACTGCCGAGCATGCGACAGTCGCGGCGGCCCCTGGTCCTCCGCTCAGCGGAGCGTCGCCGGATCCACCGCCTCGCCGCCGCGCCGGGCGGACTCCCCACCGGCCAGGGCGAGCGTCAACGCCACCAACCCGTCCTCGGCGGTGACCCGGGCGTCGACCCGGCCGGCGAGGGCCGCGACGAACTCCGCCAACTGCTCGGCGTACGGATCGACCGACCCGTCGTCGGCGTAGACCGTCTCCCCTGCCTCGTCCGTCACACGCGCACCCGGCCCCGCCATCGAGTCGAACCGGAGAGTCCCTTGCTCACCCTCGATCTCGAACGTCGACCGCAGCTCCGTGCCGGGTACGTCCCACACCCCGGTCACCTCCGACGTCACGCCGCCGACGTGGGTGAGAGTGGCGGCCGCACGGACGTACTCGTCGGGACCCGCCGACGGTTCCGACGTCGCGAATGGTTCGTACGCGCCCACCACCCGCGTCACCTCGCCGGCCACCCATCGGGCGAAGTCGAGGTCGTGGATCGAGAGGTCGACGAGTACGCCGCCGGACCGTGCGACGTCGACGAACCAGGTCCCGCGACCCGGGCTCGCGTTGATCCGGAAGAACCGTAGCCGCCTGAGCCTCCCGATCCGCCCGGCCAGCACCGCCTCACGCATGTGTACGTACGCCGGGAAGAAGCGCAGCACCTGCGCCGGGAACAACCCGACCCCGGCCGACCGGCAGGCATCGATCATCGTCCGCGCCTCTGCCGGGGTCCGCGCGATCGGCTTCTCGCAGATCACCTGCCGGCCCGCCTCGGCCGCCTCGAGGGTCAGCGCGGCATGGGTGTCGGTCGGCGTACAGACGTCGAGGATCTCCACCCCGTCCAGCAGCTCCGCCCGGTCGGCGACCGCCGTGAACCCGTGCTCGGCCGCGAACGCCTCACCGCGTGCCTTGTCGCGGGAGTGCACGAGGACCGGAATGCCGAGCCGCTGCCAGGCGACCGAGTGCTGCCGCCCCATCAGGCCGGTGCCGAGCAGTCCCACCCGCGGCGTCGTCTCCGTCATGTGGCCTCAGCGTAGAGGCATCGGAGGTGAACGGTCATCGCTCGGAGTCAGCAGCACCATCGGTTCCCGAGCCCGGCCGGTGCGGAAGCTCGTCGTCGACGAACCTCCGGCGCGCGGCCAGCAGCCCGGCGGCCATCTGGGGCAGGACCAGCACCAGCAGGAAACCGATCGGCACCGTCCACCCACCCGTCACCTCGAACAACGCCCCCAGCGCGAGCGGCCCCACCGCGGCGATCACATAGCCGATGCTCTGCGTGAACGCCGACAGCGGCGCCGTCACGTCGTACGACCGCGACCGCAGCCCGATCATCGTGAGTGTCAGTGGGAACGCGCCACCGCCCAGGCCCAGCAGCACCGCCCATACCGGCGCGCCCGCGCGCGGCGCGAGGAGCAGCCCGGCGTAGCCGACGAGGAACGCCACCCCGCACGCCCACACCAGCACCCGTTGGTCGTGCAGCCGGGCCGCGATGGTGGGGAACGCGAGCGAGAGCGGGATACCCATGAGCGGCAGGATCGACAGCAGCAGCCCCGCCGTCGCCGCCGAGACGCCGGAGTCGCGGAAGATCTGTGCCAACCAGCCGAACGCGGCGTACGCCTGGAGGGACTGCAGCCCGAAGTAGAGCGCCAGCGACCAGGCCAACGGCGAGTGCCGCAGGTCGGCGAAGCCGCGGCTCGTTCCGTTCGTACGACCGGAATCTCGGCGACCACGCACGTTGCCGAACACCAGCAGCCAGCCGACCAACGCGACGGCGGCGGTCACCGCCCAGACCCCGAGACCGGCGCGCCAGCCGCCGAGGGTGGCGGCGAGTGGCACCGTGAGCGCCGCCGGAATCGCCGTCCCCGCCGCCATCGACGTGGTGTAGGCGGCGGTGGCGAGGCCGACCCGCCGTGGGAAGTACTCCTTCACGAACGCCGGCAGCACGACGTTGCCGACCGCCATCCCCGCCAGGGCGAGAGTGGTAGCCAGCAGGAACACCGCCGTCCACGGCACCACCGCCCGGACCGCCTGCCCGACGACCACGACCGACAGCGCGACGGTCAGGACGTTCCGGGCGCCGAACCTGCGTGCCCATCCGGACGCCGCCGCCCCGAACGCGGCGAAGCACACCACCGGCAGAGTCGTGAGTACGCCCGCCACCGTGGGTGTCAGGTGCAGGCCGGCGCGGATGTCGGCGAGGAGCGCACCGACGCTGACGACCGCCGACCGGAGATTGAACGCCAGCAGGACCACAGCGGCCAGAAGCAACCAGCCGGGCCACGACGTCGCGCCCCGAGGAGAAGGAGCGGCGGGCGCTGGTTCGGCGGCGGAGTTCACCTGCACTGACAGGACTGATCGGGAGGACTGGGAGGACGCGGAGGACTGGGAGCCCTGCGATGGCGATGGTGACACGTGGTCCCATCGTAGGACGTCACGCCAAGTCGCCGGCCGCCGCAGGTTGTCATGGCTCTGGGAACGCGACATTCAGGAGGTGCGGGACCGGCGGAGACGCCGCACCATGGCCCACCCGACGAGGGCGATGAAGCGGGTGTTGGTCACGGCGTACCGTCCGAACAGCCGGCGCGGCTCCTGCACCAGCCGGAACAACCACTCCAGCCCCAGCCGCTGCATGGTCACCGGAGCCCGCCGCAGCTCGCCGGCCAGGACGTCGAAGCTGCCGCCGACGCCGATGCAGACCGGTACGCCGGTCGACTCCGGGCCGGCGACGACGATCCGTTCCTTCGCCGGTGTCGGCATCCCCACGAACAACACGTCCGCGCCGCTGCGCCGGATGTCGGCGAGGACGGCCGGCTCTTCCTCGGGCAGGTAGAAGCCGTTGCGCACGCCCACGACGTGCAGCCCTTCGGCGGCGAGCCGGTCGCGGAGGCGGGTGACGACCTGCTCGCGGGCGCCGAGGAGGTAGATGCGCCAACCGGACTCGCGCGCCCGCAGGAGCACACGCTCCATCAGGTCGATCCCGGCGACCCGTTCGGGCAGCGGCTGCCCGAGCAGGCGCGCCGCCCACACGAACGGTTGGCCGTCCGACCCGATCAGGTCGCCGCGCTCCAGGAGGGCGCGATAGTGGGGATCGTCGTTCGCGCGTACGACATTGGCCGCGTTGACGCACAGGTGCCGGCCGGGTTCACGGGCGGCGATCCGTTGCTCGACCCAGGCGAGGGTTCCGTCCATGTCAACGGCGTCGACCGGTACACCGAGGATGCGCAGCCGGCCTCCCTCGCTGACCAGTGCCATCCGTTCGGCCCCCTCGTGTGTCACCGCCTCCTCGCCCGCGGCACACCCTAGAGGACCAGGTCTCCGCCCACGACGTCCCTGTCCACCGGGTCCCTGGACGGTGTCCCTACTGGACGGTGTCCCCGTCGGCAGTGTTCCGGTCGACGACGTCGAACCGGCGATGGGCGAGGGTGGGGTTGCGCTGGCGTACGGCCGCCACCCGCTCCGGGTCGACCGCCCCGAGGCAGCTGCCGGGCTCCTCGCCCAGGCTGGCGACCACGATGCCCATCGGGTCGATGAGCATGCTGCGTCCGGAGTACCCAGGAGGGCACTGCGCCGACCCGGCGACGTAGCAGGTGTTCTCGATCGCCCGGGCCCGCAGCAGGGTCGCCCAGTGGTCCTCCTTCAGCGGGCCGCTCATCCACGCGGCAGGCACCACCAGAACGTCGGCGCCGTCGTCGGCCAACGCCCGCGCGAACTCGGGAAACCGCAGGTCGTAGCAGGTGAGCAGGCCGAGGCGATGATCTCCGACGCGAATCACGACGCGCTCGTTGCCGCCGGACACCAGCCGGTCGGACTCGCGGTACCCGAACGCGTCGTAGAGATGGATCTTGCGGTACGCACCCGCCAACGACCCGTCGGGACTCACCGCGACCACGGTGTTGTACGCCCGCGCCGAGTCATGCTCACAGGTCTCGAACATCCCCGCGATCATCGTGGCGCCGAGGTCGCCGGCCAGCTTGCCGAGCGCCTGGACGAACGGCCCGTCGAGCGGCTCTGCGGCCGCCGCCAGGGGTAAGTCCGGCTTCCCGAAGTCGTACATGCTCGCTTCCGGACATACCACCACATCCGGTTTCGCCCACGCCGTGGCCTGGGCGTGGTGTCGGATCGTGGTGAGGTTCTCGGCCTTGTCGAGGCTCGCACGGAACTGCAGCAGGGCTACGCGCACATACGCCAGTCTGCCCGTCGTCGGTGGAAGACTCGACCCGTGGGCAGTCACGGATCCGGCGATTTCGACGTCATCGTGCTGGCGGGCGGGACGGCCCGGCGGTTCGGTGGCGCGGACAAGGTCCTGCTGCCGGTGGCGGGCCGGCCGATGTTGGAGCGGGTGATCAGCGCCGGAGCGGGCGCCCGGTCGGTGGTGGTCGTCGGTCCTCGTCGTCCGCTGCACTCCGGTGTGCCTAGCGTCCGGTGGACCCGGGAGCGGCCGGCCGGTTCCGGTCCGCTCGCGGCCGTGTCCGCCGGCCTGGACCTCTGCGTGTCGCCGCTCGTCGTCGTCCTGGCGGGCGACATGCCGTTGCTCGACGCTTTCGTCGTACGCACGTTGGTACGAGCGGCAGGTGGGTCGGTGGAGGTCGAGGGACCCGCCGCCGGTGAGGCAGCCAACGACGGAGCCGCAACCGGTGAGGCAGCCCTCGACGGGGCGGTCCTGGTCGACGCGGAGGGCCGGCGGCAACCGCTGTCCGCTGCGTACGTCCGCGCCTCTCTCCAGCGCGCCCTGGCGGCGATCGGCGATCCGCGTGACCGGCCGATGCGCCTGCTGCTCGACCAACTCCACGTCGCCACCATCGCCGACCCGCGGGCGGCGCTCGACTGCGACACCCCCGAGAGCCTCGCTCGCGCCGACCACCTGGCCGACCCGCCATCCCACGCTCCCGAGCCGCCGCCGCGCTGAGCGCTCACACAAAGCGCGAGCGCCTCCCATCCGGACCTCGCAGAGACGGCCTCCCACACCGCGTGCGGGTGGACCGACATCGACGCCCAGGGGCGTGCACTGCCGGACCACTTCCTGGACATCCCGTGGCCGCTGGTGGCAGGGGTGGTCGTCGTGCTGCCGCTGCTCACGGCCCTGATCGTCGGCCTCGCCGCACGGTCGCGACTGCCGCTCGTGGCACGCGTCCAGTAAGTGCCGCCGGGCATCGGTCCGGACGGTAGCGGCATGCTCCTGTTCATCGCTGCCGCGCCGACCGAACGAAGGGGACCGACCGTGCTCACCGAGTGGATGCAGGACCTGTCCGATGCGCTGGGCATCGACCTCCCCTCCGCGGGAGCCGCGGGAGCCGCGGGAGACCGTGAACCCGCGGGGGACCCGGAGTTGGTGGACCTGATCCTCGACCTGGCCCGGGACGCCGCCCACGCCGTCGACCGTCCGGCCGCACCGCTGACCACGTTCCTTGTCGGCTACGCGGCGGCACAGCGTGGCGGCGGGCGGGCGGGTCTCGCCGAGAGCGCCGCGGTCGCCCGCGATCTCGCGGCCGCGTGGGAACGCAGGTCGTCCGCAGACCAACCCGCCGACGAGCCCGGCGACCAGCATCAGGACGAACACCGGGCGACGGGCGGCACCACGGAGGACTGACCTCGGCTACTGTCGTCCCGCCATGTCCACATCCCGCCTGTCCCACGTGGCCTCCGCGTCGGCGCGGCTGCCCGACGTCCGGCTCCCGGCCGGCTACGTGTCGCCGCTGCGGCAGATCGGCACCCGGGTCGTCGCGGCGCTCGTGCTCCTGACGCTCGTCGTCGTGGTCGTCTACCTCGGCCGCGACGGCTACCGGGACAGCGGCGACCCCGAAGGCCAGCTCAGCCTGCTCGACGCGCTCTACTACGCGACGGTCAGCCTCACGACCACCGGCTACGGCGACATCACCCCGGTGACGCCCGGCGCCCGCCTGGTCAACGTCCTGCTGGTCACACCGCTGCGGGTCGCGTTCCTGATCGTCCTGGTCGGTACCACACTGGAGGTGCTGGCGACCCGGAGCCGCGAGCAGTGGCGCATTTCGCGTTGGAGGAGTCGGTTGCGCGATCACACAGTCGTCGTCGGATTCGGTACGAAGGGCCGCAGCGCGGTCGACACGCTGATCAACGGCGGGATTTCCCCCGAGCAGATCGTCGTGGTCGACCCGCAGCAGTCGGCGATCAACGAGGCCAACGCGGCCGGGCTCGGCGGCATCGTCGGCGACGCCACCCGCGCCGAGGTCCTCCGTCGCGTCGAGACCCAGACGGCGAGCCGGATCGTGGTCACCACACACCGCGACGACGCGGCCGTCCTGGTCACGCTCACCGCCCGCCAGCTCAACCCGACCGCGATCGTGGTGGTGGCCGTCCGCGAGACCGAGAACATCCCGCTGCTCCGGCAGAGCGGCGCCGACATCACGGTCACGTCGTCGGACGCGGTGGGCCGCATCATGGGTCTGTCGACGGTGAGCCCGGCGCTCGGCACGGTGCTCGAGGACCTCCTGACCTACGGTGACGGCCTCGAGGTGGCGGAGCGGGCGGTCCTTCCACGCGAGGAGGGGTGCTCACCACGCGAGCTCGACGACGTGGCGGTGGCCGTGGTCCGCGACGGTGAGGTCTACCGCTACTACGACCCGACCGTCGCCCAGCTGCTGCGCGGGGACAACGTGATCGTCGTACGCCCGGCCGAGGAACTCCCCTGGGCCCCGCGCCCGGGCACCAACGGCGACGACGACATCGCGCCCGACGACGGAGACGGTTCGGGACAGCCGGGGCGACCGACCGGCGGCAACAGTTCCGGCACGGGGAGTTGATCGATGATGCGTGCAGTCGTGGCGAGCGGTTCCGGTGGGCCGGAGGTCCTGACGGTTGGCGAGGTGCCCGATCCCGCGCCGCCTGGACCCGGCGAGGTCGCGATCGCGGTGGCGGCGGCCGGCGTCAACCGCCCCGATCTGTACCAACGACAGGGCAACTATCCCCCGCCGCCCGGTGCGTCGGAGATCCTCGGGCTGGAGTGCTCCGGCCGGATCGCCGAGGTCGGCCCGGACGTGCAAGGGCTGGCGCCCGGTGCCGAGGTCTGCGCGCTGCTGGCGGGCGGCGGCTACGCCGAACGAGTGGTCGTACCTGCCGGGCAGGTTATGCCGCGCCCCGAGGGCGTCTCGCTGGCCGAGGCCGCGGCCCTTCCCGAGACCGTCTGCACGGTCTGGTCCAACGTCTTCATGCTGGCCGGACTTCGACCCGACGAGACGCTGCTGGTGCATGGCGGGGCGAGCGGGATCGGTACGACGGCGATCCAGCTCGGTGTTGCCCTCGGCGCCCGGGTGCTCGCCACGGTCGGGTCGGCGGGCAAAGCCGCGCGATGCCGGGACCTCGGCGCCTCGGCGGTCGCCAACTACCGCCAGGACGACTTCGTCGAGGTCGTCCGGCGGGATACCGACGGCCACGGCGCCGACGTGATCCCCGACATCGTGGGGGCGCCCTACCTCGCCCGTAACCTCGACGCACTGGCCACCGCGGGGCGGCTGGT